>PUMS01000069.1 GCA_003551485.1 Phycisphaeraceae bacterium
CCGATCTCGGCCGCGGCCACCACCAGGCCGCAGTCGGTGCAGGGCTCACCGGACCACTCATCCAGCCGCACGTAGGCCGAATCGGGGTTGTAGGTGTTGAGCACGCTGCGCACGACCAGAAACAGATCGCACAGCCGCCCCTGGGCAAGGGCGAGCTGGATGGGCCCGGCCGCATCGCCCATGCACAGATGCTCATCGCTTACATGCGGATGGGTCACATGCCGCTCACCCGCCGCGGGGTTGGGCTCCAGCGCCACCACCCGCAGCGGGCCCGGCCCCAGTGGGTAGCCCAGTTCGCTCGCATCCAGCACCATCTCGAAAGGCCCCAGGTCCACCTCCTCCAGCTCGATGCGGTCGGTGCGGACACGGATCACCTCGCCGGCGAAGGTGATGTTCGCCGCCCCGAACTCATCCTCGATCGCGGCCAGCTCGGCCATGATCTGCCGCAGAGCCGGCGGCCGCGGCAGCGGCTCCCTGGCGAGCTTGATCTGAAGCTCGGTGTCCTGCCGCAGCAGATGCAGCGCTGCCTCATACCGCCGCCGCAGCACCGCCATCGCCCCCGCCATCCGCCGCTGCCGGGCCCGTGTCATCCGCAGTTCGATGTCCATCACCCGGCGGCAGGCCGCGGTCACGTAACTGCCCCCGGCACTGACCAGCCCCGACTCGAACATCACCTCCCCCCGCCTCGCGGTCAGCCGCTCCCGGACCACACCCGCCAGCCGCCACCTGCCCCGGTCATATCGCGCCATGGTCGGTCTCCTTGCTGTGAGGAAGTCAATGTGCACCACGTGGTGCCGCTGCGGACCACGCCGCAGCCTCAGCGGGCACGGCCGGGGCACCGTGCCGGTGGCCCGGCCCCCTCGATCTTCGTGGCCGTGATCGAAACCCGGTCGCCTTCCTGAAGCGTGTGGTCACTTGCCACCGGCTGGCGGTTGACCCGGATCAGGTAATCCTCAGGCCGCCCGCCCCGCATCTTCTCGGCGAACAGCCCCCCGACCGTGGTGCCCTCGGCAACCTCGATGTGATCCGCGAAGCCGCCACCATCGTTGTTGATGAACAGAATGCGCATGGTCGAATCTCCTTCTGAAAAGGGGTTGGATGGATGAACCGCAATGAAGTTCGTCTGTCGCTGACGGACGGGAATGCGCTCCAGCCGCGTCTGCACCGTGTGTTCGGGCTTGTAGCCGTTGCGACCCGCCCGCTGGCGGTCGCCGGCATCGCGTAAATGCTGGCGGTCCTTCTCCCGTTGATCGAACCCTGGTTGCATGGTCTGGGCTTGCACGCTTCGGGCCCCCTCGCACGGAACCCGGCTGAGCACGTCCTGGCTGGAGGCAATGGGGTCATTGCAAGCGCGGCAGCGGTTGGCAGGGCATGTCATGGTGGCCTACTACTTGCCCGCGTGGACACCTGCGAGGTTGAGGGTGAGCCCCTTATAGCCCCAGAGCACGTCCCCTTCTTCCAGTCAGTCATGCTCACGTTCCGGTTGTGCTTGCTTCGACTTTCAAAGCCGCCGGCCTCGGCCCGAGCGGCCCGTGGTAGCCGTGGCGACCGAGGGCAGTGCCGAGTTGGCGCTTGAGCTGGGTGATCCTGGCCGGCGTTACCTTCAGTTCGGTCGACATGTCGCCTTGGCGCCCTTCACCGTGCGTCTCAGCCAGGAAGGTGAACACCCTGCGGCCATTCCGCGGCACCTGCTCGATGTCGAGGATGGCCGGGTAGTCGTGGGCGATGCGGGCCTGGTCGAACGGACTGAGGCTGTCGCGGTCGGCGATTGCTTCCCGCAGGCGCTGGGATGTGCGGCGAGGTGGGATCTCCTCAGCCGGCTCTTCATCGAGCGATCTGACCGAAAACCCGTGCCGCTTCTGCACCGCCCTGGCCATGATGCAGTTGCTGCGATGGCCGGCCCGGCGGCCGTTGAGATAGTTGCGGCTGGCGAACTCGATCACCCAGAACGCAGTGACCTGGTCCAGCCGGCCGCGCTGCGCGGCCGAGTGGACGCAGGCGGTGGCCATCATCATGACCTCGGCCAAAGCCTCCTGCCGGTCCCGGCGACGGACGCGGCGAAGCCGGTAGCGGGCACGCTGGATGAGTTCATTGTGGTGTCGAGCGAGCCAGGCGTTGGCTTGGTCTCGAGCCTGAGTCAGGGCAGAGTGGGATGTTGTGGCGGCTGTCATGACAGGCCTCCTGTGTGAAGGCGGACAGACAGCCGCCCATGGAGGCGGCTGTCGTCCACGGGTAAGGGTGGAAGACGAGCCGCCTCCAACCAGGAGGCGGTGACGAGGGACTCCAGCGGGCACACATGGGCCCGCTCATGGAAGCACTGGCAGACCGGGCTCAACGCGGCCCGATACCGAGCGAACGATCATTGAAGGAAAACGCGGGGCCGGGTGGCGGCGCCGGTTCCCCGCTCTACTCCTTGATCTTCCGCCGGTCCGGCAGGGAGTTGACGGGCACCGGCTCCAGCCGGCCGTCAGGATGCAACTCCATGACGCGCAATGCGCGGTTGATCACCCCGTAGTCGACCCCATGGTGCTTGACCAATTCGGACTTGCTTTGCCCGTTGCTGAACTGGGCCGCGATCTGCGGCGCCAGCTCCACGTACTTCGGGAGCGGGGTCACGATCGGGGCAAGCTCGTGGCTGACCAGCTCAGGGACCGCCTCCTCGATCACAGCGCCATTTCCGTTCTCGATGAGGC
>PUMS01000201.1 GCA_003551485.1 Phycisphaeraceae bacterium
CCGCGCCACGGCTGGTGCTGGGCCCATCGGACAACATCGCCCTGGACCAGCCCCGGGTCGCCGTCGAACTGTTCACCGATGCCGATGCCAGCCAGAGCCTGGGCCCATCTTTCTTCAACACCTTCCTGCTCGATACCGGCTCGACCAGTACCCTGGCGGTGGGCAACGCCGTTGTGGACCTGGAAGCCGCCGGCTACCAGACCGAGGGCACCTACGAGGTGCAGGGCGTGGGGGGCACGACCGACTTCGACGTCTCAGCCCCCTACCGCGTGGACTTCGCCGGTACCGATGGCATCCGCCAGACGATTCTGGATCAGCGCATCCTTTCCAACCCCGACGGCAACTTCGGCAGCTTCAACGGCATCATCGGCATGACCGGCATGGCCGGCCGCGTCATCGAACTGGACATGACCGGCTGGTCGGGCGGTATTGACTTTGACAACCTGTATATGAAGGTGTTCTTCCACGACGCCGTTCCCGCCGCGACCGGCCCGCGCTATACCGTGACGATGGACATGGTCCACTTCGAGCCCGAGGGCGAACTCCCCCTGCCGGATGCCGCCCCTCTGCCGTTCGTCGAGTTGCACGGTGCCCGCGCCGGCCGGCGAACCGGCGGGCAGTTCGTGATGGACACCGGCGGGCAGATGTCGATGATGTCCACCGCAATGGCCGCCAGCCTGGGCATTGATCTGGACACGGACGTGATCCGCACGGTAGAGATTCTGGGTGCGGACGGGTCCATCGTGGTTCCCATCGTCGCCCTCGACCGGCTCATGCTGCCGATGGATGAGGGCTTCGAGATGGCCTGGACCGACATCCAGATCGGTGTGCTGGACATCCACCCGGCGCTCGATGGCATCTTCGGCGCCGACCTGATGACCAGCGGCTGGGTCGGGGCCCTCTTCTCCGGCGGGCCGGACGGCTACTTTCCCCGTATTCACTTCGATTTTACCGACATCAGCGATGACACCGCCACCATGCTGCTGGACCTCAAGCCGGCCCTGGACCACATCATGCTGCCGGGCGACCTGACCGGCGATGGCCTGGTCACAGGGGCGGACCTTTCGATCCTGCTGGCCAACCTCGGCCAGAGCGGCGGCCCGATGCAGGGAGACCTGGACCTCGACGGCCGCATCGGCCTGCGCGACGCCTCGGTGCTGCTGAGCAACTGGGGCCGGCAATGGCCGCCCCCGGCCGGCGCAGAGGCCGTGGCCATCCCCGAGCCGGCCACGATCCTGCTCCTGGGCGCCGCGGCCCCCCTTCTGCTGCGGCGACGAAGGCCGCGCTGAGCGCCGCCGCCCGCATCCTCCCCCGTGGCCCCGTTGCCCGCCCCGGGTCTGCAATCCACCCCTTGCATCACTCGCCCTCCGCGCATCGCTCTTGTGGCTGTGCCACGGGCGCAGCGATGAAAATGCCGCGCTGCGCTGGGGCGCTTTATTCCCCTCTGCCCTTTCCCGGCCGAAGGGCCGGGGGAGGGGGATCGTGAACGCGGGTCGATCCACACCGGCGCTGTGTATCTGCCCTCACCCCAGCCCGGCTCCGAAGGGCGCGGGAGCCGGGTTTTCAGGATCGAAAGCCGGCGCGGTGTGCCGCGGGCTGAATGCCACGTAGAGGCCGGGCATCAGCAGCAGGGCCGCGAGGATTTCCACACCCAGGCCGCCGATCGCGGCCACGGCCATGGGCTGGAGCGTGTCACCGCCCTCACCGATGTTCAGCGCCAGCGGCAACAGGCCGGCCATCACCGAGACACTGGTCATCACCCGCGGGCGAAGGCGGATGCAGGCGGCCTCGATCACCGCCTCCGTGGCCGAAACCCCCTTTTCATGACGAATCTGCTCGGCGAAGCTCAGCAGCAGCACGCCATCGTTGACCGTGGCGGCCACGACCACCAGCACGCCGATGATGACCGTGGCCCCCAGCGCCAGCCCGCTCAGACCCAGGGCGAAGACCATCCCGGCCAGGCACACCGGCAGCGTCAGCAGGATCAGCGTGGGCAGCTTCAGGCGGTTGAACTGCACCGCCAGGATGATGAAGGCGAAGAACAGCGCCATCGTCACGATCAGCATCATCGTCCGCTGCATATCGAGCATGAGCTGGGCCTGGCCGCCGAAGTCAAAGCGGTAGCCCGACGGCAGCGCCACCTGCGCCAGGTCGGCCTCCAGCCGCGACAACGCCTCCCCGAGACTGACCGCGGCGGTGTCGGCCGAGATCAGGACCTGGTTGACCTGGTTCTCACGCGTGATCTCGACCGGCCCGGTGGCCGGGCGCACCTCGGCCACTTCGTGCAGGCGCACCTTGCCGCCGCCGGGTCGGTCCAGCAGCAGGCCGGCCACATCCTCGCGAAGGGCCAGCGAGGCCTCGTCGACCATGACGCGAACGTCGTAGTGCTCATCTTCCTCCCGGTATCGCGTGGCCACCGTGCCACTGACCAGCGTACGCAGCGACCGGGCCACTTCGCCTACCGAAAGCCCCAGCTCCGCAGCGCGGGTGCGGTCGAGGCGGACCTGGTACTCGGGCTGGTCGGTGTCGATCTGGACATCGACGTTGGCCAGGTAGTCCAGCGAGCGCATGAACCGGGCGCTGTGCTGTGCCTGTTCGAACAGCGTGGGCACGTGCGGCCCCTGGAGCTTGACGATGATGTCCGATGCCCCTCCGGCCCCGGCCCGCACCCCCCTTGTGGGCGCCTGCCGC
>PUMS01000230.1 GCA_003551485.1 Phycisphaeraceae bacterium
GGCCCGCCGCGCCATGCTGCAACTTCTCCGGCTCGGCCGGCTCCACCCGCTGCGCGGCCGGGTCGCGGTAGCGCCTCAGCATCCACCGCACGCTCATCACGTCATAAAGCCCCACCGCCGCGCGGTCCCACAGGCCGTACTTGGCCTGCCCGCTCTGGCGCAGCCGGTGGTTGACCGGCACCTCGACGATGCGGGCGCCGAGCATCCGGGCATAGATGGGCACGTAACGGTGCATCCCCCGCAGGTGCAGTGGAAGCCGGCGGGCGAGTTCTGCGCGCATCACCCGGAGCGTACACCCGGTATCGCGCACGCTGTCGCCGAGCAGGGTTCGTCGGAACAGCCGGCCGACGGCGGTGGCCAGCTTCCGCCGCCAGCCTTCCCGGCGCGCTTCGGTCCGGTCGCCCTGGGCAAGGTCGGCTTCGCCGCGTTGGACGATCTGAAACAGTCGCGGCAGGTCGGCCGGGTCGTTCTGCAAATCGCCGTCGAGCATGCCGATGCACTGGCCGCTCGCCGCGGCGATCCCCGCGGCCATTGCCGCCGACTGGCCCCGCGGCCGGTCGCGATGCAGCACCACCAGCCACGGCCGCTTCGCCGCCAGTTGCCGCAGCCGCGGCAGGGTCTGGTCGCTGGAACCATCATCGACGATGATCATCTCGAAGCCGACCCCGGCGCGGCCAAGCGAGGCCTCGACCTGAGCCACGAGCGGCTCGACGTTGTCCTGCTCGTTGAGCACCGGCACGATGATGGACAGTTCAGGCGTGTTCATGGAATCTGCCATCGTAGCCGATCCACGCCTTCGCCGGGTGGGGCCAGGCTACAGTTTGGTCAGTCACGGGGCGATTGGGCGCCGGCCGGGATGAGCCGCGGCGACCGGTCGACGTGGCCCGCAAGCCCCCGCGAACAGGACCATCGGTGTACAGGCGGACGCTCATCATCTCGGATACGCACATGACCGGCCGCGAGGGGCCGGTGGCCGGCCCGCACCTGCTGCGGCCGCTGTGGCAGGGCTTCGACCGGCTGATCATCAACGGCGATGCCGTCGAGATGCCCACCCCCACGCACAGCGATGGTGCCGGACTCGTGGCCCGGTTGCAATCCCTGTGCGAGGCCGACGGCATCGAGCTGACCCTGCTGGCGGGCAACCATAACCCGCACCTGACCGAGCTGCGACACCTGCTCTTGTGGGATGGCCGCATCCTGCTCACCCACGGCGATGTGCTTCACCCGGCCATCGCGCCCTGGGCGGTGGGTGCGCGCCACCTGATCCGCACCACGCGGCTGGGGCTGCGGCGGGTTCACCGTCACCACCGTCGGCTGGATGACCGGCTCAAGGCCCACCAGCACTCGGCCCACTTCTACTGGCTGCACCTGGCCGACGGCGGCCGGCCGTACAACGCGCTTCGCGAGTTCACGCTGCGGCCGTGGGCGGTGGTGATGCTGCTTTACTACTGGTGGAAGGTGCCGCAGCTCGCCGATGAGCTGGCGGCGCAGCACGCGCCGTATGCCGACTTTGTCATCCTCGGCCACACGCATCGCCAGGGCATCTGGGAGGTGGGACGGCGTGTGGTGATCAACACCGGCTCGTTCCCCTTCCCCGGCCGGCCGCTGGCGGTGGCGGTGGATGAGCACGACGTCGAGGTCTACCGCATCCGCCGCGGCCGCGATGGGTTCTACCGGATCGGGGGTGAGCCGATCCGCCGCTTCAACCGCCGTCGGCACACCACGGACCCGGCCCCACCCCACATCCACCGCCGCCGCCGCACCGACCCGCCGGCCACCGAGCCCATCGGCTACCGTTGAGGCGCGCGGGTGAATGTACGGGCGACGGGGCGGCGCCGCCTGTCGGCAGGCCGCACGTGTGCCTGCGCATCGGGCAGGGGGATTCGATTCGATGTCGGGGCCGCGATGTGGCCCGGCATCGCTTGCGGCATTGACGGTGAATCCGTTTCGCAACAGAATGCAGGGTGGCACGATACCTGCGGCCCTGTTACGGAGTCAGACATGAAGGCGATATCCGCAAGCATCGTGATCCTGGCCGGGGCGATCCTGATGGCGGCGTATGGGCTCACGGATTCCGGTGATCACCGTGACCTTGGGATGATCGCGGGCCTGGGCTTTGTCCTGATGCTCCTGGGCGTCATCGCGTGGCTCTCCGTCCTGCTGAGCAAGGATGGCGGCTGACCTGCGTCGAGCACAGATGGCCTGGTCCGGGAAGTGTTTGCCAGGGGGCTCGTGTTGCGGTATACCAGCACCGACAAAGCCATCTTCGCTGACAAAGGAGTGGGCCATGGCAGGGACCTGCAACGTGCTCGACTACGGCGCCGTCGGCGATGGCCGGGCCAACGATGCCGGCGCGATTCAGAAGGCGCTGGATGCCTGCTCCGCCGCGGGCGGGGGTACGGTGCTGCTGCCGGCCGGCCGCAGCTTCCTGGCAGGCAGCTTCCGCATCGGCTCCTTTACCGAACTGCACGTGCAGCGCGGCGCGCAACTGATCGCCTCCGACCGAGAGGCCGACTACCCCCACCGCGTGTTCAAGGATGGGCCCGAGGCCGACAAACGCATATGGATTCAGGCCGTCGATGCCGAGCACATCGCCCTCACCGGCGGGGGCGTGATCGATGGCCGCTGCATGAGCTTCATCACCGAGCGGCGGCCCGACGGCGGCTTCGCCACCCACCCCTGGCGAC
>PUMS01000245.1 GCA_003551485.1 Phycisphaeraceae bacterium
GGGCCGGCCGCCTCGCCTACTCTACCGCCTTCGCGTGAGATACATCGAATCCAAGTGCCGGGCAGGAGCCTGCTGGTGCGAGGCGGCTCATGCCTGCGGCGGGGCTTGAGAGCTGCGCGGTGGCGGCGAAGTGTCCGGGGAAGATGCCGTCTGCCCCGCATCCGGGCCTGAGGGGGCAGGCGTTTGCGAGCCCGCCTCTTGCGGAAAAGATGCGTTACCGGCGGTTTTCTCGCTTTCGGCCAGGACCTGGCGCCAGGCCACGCCCAGCAGCGTGCCCACCAGGGCAGCCGAGACGTAGTGGATCGGCAACGCCATGGCATGGCCGTGGAACTGGCCGGCGTAGAAGGCGGCCAGGACCTGCTCGCTGCCGCGGTAGAGGATGATGGCAGCGCCGTAGCCGCCCAGGCCCACCAGCAGCGGCGCGGCGACAAGGCCCACCGGCGCTGCGGCGGGCCAGATGTAGTGGCCGGCGAACCCGGCGATGAGGAAGCTCAGCCCCAGCCCCCACGTCACCTGACCCACATCCGGCGTCTGCAAGATGAACCACACCATCACCGCGCCGATGCCCGCCGTGGTCAGCCCCCCGCCGAGCGTGTCCCAGTCGGCACACCACAGCGGCTGATACCGGCTGTGGCCCCACGGCAGCATGGGCAGGCGCCGCGCCAGGTGCGTGCGTGCCAGGTGGATCGCCGCCACCAGCGCCCCCAGCAGCAGCGCCCAGATGACCAACTCGGCCATCAGCACCGCGTAGGCACCGGGCAGGTCGTGGGTGCGCAGCCAGTTGGCCATGCCCCCGCCGCGGTGGCCCAGTACCGTCAGCGACAGGCACATGGCAAACACACCCCGCAGCGGGTTGCCCCAGCAGCCGATGGCCACGCACAGCACAAACGGCACGAGCCCACCGACCAGCAACAGCCCGAGCGCCGCGGGGAAGCTGACCTGGGCATAGAACAGGCTGATGCCCGAGCTGCCATCGGCCGCGCGCAGCGGCGATTCGATCAGCACCCAGAAGAAGATGGCGATGGCCGTGACCAGCAGCAGGGCAAGCGTTCGCTTCATGCATCTGCGTCCGTGGCGCCCCACTGGATCAGGTCGGGGGCGAAGTAGCTGAGGATCAGGTCCGCCCCGGCACGGCGGATGGCCAGGGTCACCTCGACCGCGGCCTCGGCCAGCTCGAGCCAGCCGCGCTCGGCCGCGGCGTGGATCATGCTGAACTCACCGCTGACATGGTACGCCACCACCGGCAGGTCGCAGGCGGCACGCACACCGGCGATCACGTCCAGGTAGGTGTGGGCCGGCTTGACCATGACCATGTCCGCGCCCTGGGCGACGTCGGCGGCCAGTTCGCTTCGCCACTCGCGGCGGCGTCGAAAGTCCATCTGGTAGCCACGGCGGTCGCCGAACTGCATCGCCCCCTCACCGGCCTCGCGGAACGGGCCATAGAGGTGCGAGGCGTACTTGACCGCGTAGCTGCATATCGCCGTGTGGGCAAAGCCCGCCTCATCCAGGGCACTGCGGATGGCGGCGACCTGACCATCCATCATGCCCGACGGCGCCACCACATCCGCCCCTGCCCGGGCCTGGGCCACGGCGATGCGGCCCAGCAGCGGCAGCGTGGCATCGTTGTCCACCACCGATGGATCATCCCCCGCGGCCAGCACACCGCAGTGGCCGTGGTCGGTGTATTCGCACAGGCACAGGTCGGTCCACAGCACCGCCTCGATGCCCGCCTCGCGAGCGGCGGCGATGGCCCGCAGCGCTGCGCTGTCGGGCGAGGCGGCCCACGAGCCGGTGGGGTCTTTCCTCTCCGGCGGCGTGACGCCGAAGAAGATGAACTGCTTCAGCCCCCGGTCCACCAGCCGCCGCACCGTCTCGACGGCCTGCTCGACCGGCAACTGGCTGACCCCGGGCATGGCCTGGACCGGCCTGGCCTCGGCCGCCTCGGTCACAAACAGCGGCATGACCAGGCACCGGCGCGGCAGATGCACATCGGCCACGGCATCGCGCAGGGCGGCCGTGCGGCGCAGCCGCCGCGGGCGGAACCGGGGATAGTCGGCATGTTCCATGACGCCGTGATGATAACGGCCCGCCTGCCCCAGCATCACACGGGCGGCTATTGCTCGCCTCTCCCTTCCGGGCGCGAAAGAGGGGCCGGGGGAGGGCGGGCGGGGCGAGGGCGAACTCGGACGGCCCCAGGACATCCCCCCTCCCCCAGCCCTTTCCCGGATGGAAAGGGAGGCAGCGGGGCTGGCGGTTCTCAGTGCAGTGACTCATGCGGCTACGCCGCACCCGCGAGGATGAAAAGCGCGGGCAGGCTCTTTCCCCCCTCTCCCCCCGGGAGAGGGGCCGGGGGTGAGGGAGGGTTCGGACCGATCAACGTGCAAGTCCCCTCACCCCAGCCCTCTCCCGGAGGGAGAGGGAGTCATTTTCAGGGCAGTGAAGCCGCCGCGCATCAACCGGGACATGCATCCGGCACCCAGCGGGGTGGCCACATCATCCCCGCTGTACCCCGCCCCCGCCGCGACTTATCGTTGGAGGGGACGGGCGATGGTCCCGCAGCCGCAACAGAGCCTGGAGCAGTGCAGTGGCCGATCATGACGGGCAACCCGATGACCGGGGCGGGCAGGACCGCAGCGGGGCCGGCCGTTCGGCCGATGGCACTGACACCCCCCCCCCC
>PUMS01000346.1 GCA_003551485.1 Phycisphaeraceae bacterium
GATTCATCGAGTTCCTGGATGATCCCGGCGACGATGCCCATGGCATCGGTGGGCGCGGCCACGACCACGGCGTTGGTCGCCCGGTTGGCGCTGATTCGCACGCTGGCGGCCACATCGCCCCGCCCGCCGGTCTGCATCTCGAGCACCTGGCGGACCTCATCGACCGTGTCGTCCCGCCGGCCCCGCTCGCCGCGGTCGCGGCCGGTGACCGAGACGGCGGCATCGGCGAACAGCTCACGCACGTTGCGGGCCACTTCCTCGGCCGAGGCATGGCGCAGGGTGAAGGTGCGCACCTCGCTGGCGATGGTGGGCACGGTGTCGAGGTTCTCGATCAACTGCCCCACGGCCTCGAGGTCCAGTGGCCGGCCGCGCACGATGACGCTCTGGGTGCGCGGCTCGGCCACGGCGGTGACGTTGGGCGAGGGCACCTGGATCTGGTCGCGCTGGCGCTGGTCGCGGACGGCAGCGCGGCGGCGCTCGGCGGCGATGGTCTGGGCGTTGAACAGCGAATGCACCGTCTGGGCCACCTGGGCGGCATCGGCGTGGCGCATCTTGAAGATGCGAAGGTCATCGTCACTGGCCGCCGCGCCGTAGGAAAGGTCGCGGATCAGGTTCTCGATGGCCATGAGCTGATGGCGCGTGGCCGAGACGATCAGGGCGTTGGCCGTGCGGTCCACGGCCACCGCCACCGGCTGGGTCTCGGCCCTGGCCTCGGCTTCGGACTCCGCATCGGTCCGCCGCAGCAGTTCGGGCGCCTCGGAGGCATCGCCGGTGCGATCGGCTTCGGCATCGGCCTCGGCCGCCTCGTCATCGTCCGCCGCGGGCGCATCGGGCGCGGCGGGCGTCAGCAGCGGCGGTGGTGCCTGCTGCTGCTCATCCGGCAGCGGCGGGCCCGGCGGCGGGGGCAGGTGCAGACCGGGGATGCCTGCGGGCCCCGCACCGCCCTCGGGTGCATCCTCGGTGACAATGAGCCGGCCATCGCCAAGCTGGGGGTAGATGCGCTTGAGAAGCTCGGCCATCCGCTCGGCCCGCACACCGTCCATCCGCATCACCCGCACCTGCCGCGAGGTGGCGATGGCCGCCTCCTCGAGCTTGCGGATGACCGGCTCCATCGTCTCGATGTCCTCGTGCTTGCCAACGATGGTCAGGGCGTTGGCGTAGTAATCGGCGTCGATCTGCGGCCGGTCCTGGGCGCGGCGGTCGGCGAAGAGGCCGCGCAGGCGGGTGGCCATTTCGAAGGCATCGGCGTGAACCAGCGGGATGTAGCGCACATCCGCCGCGGGCCGCTGCGGCTCGGAGTCGAGATCGTTGATGAGTTGCTCGATCAGCGCGAAGTTGGCCGGGGTGGTCGAGACCACCAGGCTGTTGGTGCGCGTGTCGGCGTTGATCGAGAACGGCGGCGGCGTCATGTCGCGCTGCCCGGCGGTGCGCTGGCGCAGGATGTCGGTAAACAGCCGCCCGAGCGAGGTGGCCAGCTCCGCGGCATCGGAGTTGGTCAGCGGGAAGGTGCGAAGCTCGACCGTCGAGGCCGTCGACTGCTGATCCAGCTCGCGGATCATCTCCATCACTTCCGGCACCTGCGAGGCCGGGCCGCGAACCAGCACGCTGTTGCTGTTGGGCTCGGCGGTGACGGTGACGGTGTCATCGGCCGCGGGCTGGCGCTGGCCGGGCCGGGCGGCGGCGCGGCGCTCGGCCAGGGAGTTGTTGACCGCGTTGGCCAGGCTCACCGCCTGCGCGTTCTGGAGGTGCACGATGCGCACCAGCGCCCGGGCGCTGGCCTCTGGGGTGTCGAAGGTGGCCACCAGTTCCTCGGCCAGGGCCAGGCGCTCGGGCGAGCCCTGCACCACCAGCGTGTTGGTGGCCTCGACCGCGGCCACCCGCGTCTGGAGTCCGCCCAGCGCCGGCTGCGGCCCGCGTCGGCCGCGGGCCGGCTGCTGCGCCCCGGCCTGGGTCTCGAGCATCGACTCGAGCACCGCCACCAGGTCGGTGGCGCGGGCGTGCTCGAGGGCGAAGGTGCGCGTCAGCACCGTGCGCGGGCGCGAGGCCTGTACCTCTTCAATGAGTTTCTCGATCCGTGTGAACTGCTCGGCCGTGGCCGCGACCATGAGCTGGTTGGTCGTGGTGTCGGCCTCGAAACGAGGCGGAACCTCGCCGGGCCGGGCCTGCTGGCCGCGGCCGGGGGTGAACAGGTTGCTCAGCGAACTGGCCAGATCGGCGGCGTTGCCCTCATCGAAACTGTAGGTGCGGACCTGCATCTGGCCGGGGCCGTCTTCGGTATCCAGGCTCTTGACCAACTCGACCACCTCATCGATGATCGCCGGCGCCGCCTCGATGACCAGCGTCGTGTCACCCGGTCCGGGCGCAACGACGAGGCGGGCATCATCGCCCACCGGTGCCGCCTGCCGGCCGCGCGGACCGCGCTGCTGGGTGGTGACCTGCGCCTGGTAGAGGCCGGCGAGCATCTGGGCGATGTCGTTGGCCGAGGCGTACTGGAGGCGGATCAGCCGCGTCTCGCGCGCATGCTCGGCCGTCTGGCTGTCGAGGCTGGCAATGAGCTGCTCGATGCGCCGCCGCTCGTCGACCGGGGCGCGGATCAGCAGGCTGTTGCTGCGGCTGTCGGCATGGACGCTGACCGCGGGCTGCTGCCCGCGCGCCACCGGCGGCTGGGTGTTGCGGA
>PUMS01000149.1 GCA_003551485.1 Phycisphaeraceae bacterium
GCCGCGGTGGGTGGCCAGGTCGAAGGCGATGCTCAGCCCCTTCTGCCCCGCCGCGAGGTTGCGACGGTAGAAGGCATTGGACTCCTCGGCGGTCGAGAAGCCCGCGTATTGGCGCACCGTCCAGGGCTGGAGCACGTACATCGTGGCGTAGGGCCCGCGCAGAAACGGCGGCAGGCCCGGCATGGTCTGGAGGTGCTCGAGGCCCTCGTGGTCGGCCGCGCTGTAAAGCGGCTTGACGCCGATGCGCTCGGGCGTCTGCCAGGCCATCTGCCGCACGTCGCGGCCGGCCTGCTGCGAGGCCAGGCGCTGCCATTGGTCCAAGTCGCCTTCACGGGGGGGCGGGTTGAAGGCCACGTTGGCAAAATCGGGGATCGGGCTCATTGAAGGACACCTTCCTGCCGCAGCAGCTCGCGCAGCGTGCCGAGCACGTCGCACTTGATGTAGATGAAACGGTCCACCCCCGCCTCGCGCCACCGCCCCTCGTTCTGGCCGGGAAAGCCGGCCAGGATCAGCGTGCGTGCCCCGGCGGCTTTCAGCCGCGGCGCCACCTGCTCGATGTGTTTTTCATACAGCGCATCGGATGAGCAGATCACGGCGATGCGCGCCCCGCTTGCAGCAAGGGCTTTGGCGGCGGCCTGGGCATCGTCGAACCCATCGTTGCTCACCACCTCGAAACCGCCGGCCTCGAAGAAGTTGCGGGCATAGCCGGCACGGGCGGTGTGCTGGGCGATGGGCCCGAGGTTGGCAAGGAACACCTTCGGCCGCGCGCCGGTCCTGGCAAGATGGGCATCGGAGGCATCGCGCAGTTGCTCGAACGGCTCGGCGTAGGGGTGCGGCGTCAGCGGCGCGATGGTCAGCGGCTCACCGGAGCCTGGGGATGATTCCACAAGCGCCGCCTGGATGCGCCACAGCGGCAGGTCGACCGCCGCGGCCTCGGCGGCCAGCCTCACCAGCGTGCCCGGTTCGGACCCGGCCGCGGCCTGGCCAAGCCTTCGCGCGGCGGCCTCGGCCTCGGGCGTGTTACCGAGCTGCGACAGGCGCGCGATCACCGCCTCGCGGATGGCCCCGCCATCGGGCTGGGGCCGGGGCAGCGGTTTCTCCGAGAGGTTGGGAAACTCGCTCACACCCGTGATCGCATCCCGCCGGGTGGCCAGGTTCTTCAGCCGCGGCCTGAACGCCGAGTCGATCTGCTCGCCCACCCAGCCCGACCGCAGCGCTGCGCCCATGCCTCCCTGCCGCTCGATCTGCTGGAAGATCGGCCAGGCGGTCTCGGCGAGCTGATCGGTGAGCCTCTCGAGCATCCAGCAGCCGCCTGCGGGGTCGTTGACAAAACCCAGGTGGGCTTCTTCCATCAGGATCACCTGCGTGTTGCGCGCGATGCGGCGGCTGAGCTCATCAGGCAGGCCCAGGGCCTTGTCGAACGGCTCGCTGGTGATCGACTGCGCCCCGGCCACGGCGCCGGCGAAGCAGCAGACGGTGTTGCGAAGCAGGTTCACCCAAGGGTCGCGCGCGGTGATCACCCGCTTGCTTGTGCGCACGTGCATCTTCATCGCTTCGGGAGCCCAGACCTGCCCTTCCCCCACGTCGGGCGAAACGCCGCAGGCCCGCAGCACCGCCGCCCACAGCTTGCGTGCCGCACGCAATTTGGCAATGGCCAGGAAGAAGTTGCAGCCGACGCTGTAGCTGAACAGCAACTGGCGCGCTGCCGCCTCCACGCTCATGCCGCGATCGGTCATCGCCCGCAGGTAGGCCACGGCCGTGGCCATCGAGAAGGCCAGGTCCTGCGCGGCGGTGGCCCCGGCGTGGTGGTAGGGGCCGGTCCCCACGCGAACGGCGGTGACCATTGGCAGGTTTTCGCTGCTGTAGCAGGCCAGGTCGGCCATCAGGGCCATGGCGCGCTCGAGCGGGCATGGCAGGCGGCCATCGCGGGCCAGCACGGCCAGGGGGTCGGCGTTGAATGCGCCGCGGGCACGGGCCGGGTCGATGCCCCGGTCCTGCCACAGGGCGATCAGGGCCGCCGCGGCGGGCATGAATGCCGCCCCCGCCTCCAGGGCCACCCCCGCCATGTCCAGATGCACGCCCGCCAGGGCCAGTTCCAGGTCGCGGCGGTGGTGAATGGCCACGCCATCGCGGCCGACCCACTCGGCGGCAGCGCCCTTGGCCGGGTCCATGCCGCTGCGTGCGGCCATGTCCAGGCGCAGCAGGATGCCGGTGGCGCCGCGCTGAAGGTCGGTGAGGATGGCGGCGTTGGCCTGGGCCGGATCGGGGTGGGCGTGCTCCTGGCAGATGTCCCACCCGCCGAGGGTTCCCCCGAGAGGGGCGCCGCCGCGAGTGAAAGGTGCAAGGCCGGGAAAGCCCGAGGGATCATCATCACCCGGCCAGTCCTCACGGGTGTAGACCGGCTGGATGTCGATGCCCTCATAGGTGTGGCTGATGAGCCGCTTTTCAAAGGCCGCGCCCTTGAGATCAGCCTCGACGACCTTTCGCCACTGTTGAGGGCTCACCGGCGCAAAGTGATCGCATAAGGAGAACGTTTCGGTGGTCATGGTCGCGCTCGCGTGAGGCGTTGGGGAGTCGGCGGCCAATAATCGGCCATCTGGGTGTTTTAATATAGTTTTCATCTCCCGGTAGTGCCACCACGAATGACGTCCGCATCTTCCCCCCCCCCCCC
>PUMS01000381.1 GCA_003551485.1 Phycisphaeraceae bacterium
AATGGAACCTTAGTCACAGCCGCGGCGATGTCAATGCCTCGAGGGCAGAAAATCGGCGCACCGCTCCCGGGCGGTGGCAAAGCAACCTGGCGCAGTGGCGTCAAGGCCCAACCGCCGCGCTGCTCCTGAAATGATGAAGAGGGATGCCTCGAGCAAAGGCACCGGGGCGCGAAGAAGAGCAGGAGCGGTGCGGCCATGTTCCAGCCGGCAACCGGCACCCGGCACCCGAAAACTCGCTTCGTGTCCTGGCGCCTCCGCATGAGATCGCACGATTGCCCATCCAGACATCGGCACGGCCCCGGTCCAGGACTCCCGTCCACCGAGCATGTCGCGATGCGGTGGCAGCCCTGGTGCTCGAGGCTGCGCCGGGGGCGGACCGTGCCGCGGTGCCACGGCGGAGCGACGATGAGGGTTTCAATTGCGCGCAAGAAAAAGCCGCGCCCGAAGGCGCGGCTTGTGGTCGGTCGGATGGCGGCCCTTGCCACACGGGTGGCAGGGATTATGATGGATCGACCATCCGGTTGTTCTCGCCGGCATCGGTCCAGATGTTGTGATCCTCGCGGCGGTCGGGGTCATTGCGGAAGTTGACGGTCATCTCCCTGCTGGACTGGAAGTTGACGCGGCGGTCGCCCCAGCCCACGTGACCCTCCCAGCGGTCGCGGTTCCAGTGGCTCCTGTTGTCGGGCCCACCCTTGTCGGCCACGAACGGCTCGCTGGAGGTCGGCGACCAGTTCCTCCAGAGGATGCTCTGATGATGAATCAGGGCGTAGGAGAGATTGTCGCGGCCCAGGGTGGCCGAACCGCTGGGGCGCACGTTCTGTACGGGATCGGTGTACTCGGTGTCCGTGCCCACGGGGTTGATCATGCTCTCGGGCGGGATCGGGTCGGACCGACGGCCCACGAGGTAGCTCAAGCGGTCGCGGGTCGAGCCATTGCCCTCGACGCGGTCGCGGGTCAGTGCCCGCGGGTCGTTGGTGGCCTCGGAGGAGAAGGCCAGGATGATCTGGCTGATGTTGTTGCTGTTGGTGGCACGCTGCGCGGTCCGCCGCACGGCGGCCAGCGCCGGCAGCAGGATGCCGATCAGCAGGGCGATGATCGAGATCACCACCAGAAGCTCGATCAGGGTGAAGCCTTTTCTTCGTAGCGTCCATCGACTCTTCATGTTGTTGACTCCTGACGAAAGGGGGTGGGGGGAGAAACACTCAGGCACGCATGAACGCGCGGTCCATCGACTGGCCACCTCGTCAGAAGGCCCCTCCGGCAACGGCGCCGGAGAATCACAAATCGGATGATGGCAGCTTCAACAAGGGCCTTCAACACGCGGCATTGCCCGCCGCGGACTGCGGGTTCACTTTACACACGATCCACTCGACTCAGCCCCAGGCCCCGACCCGGGCCCCGGCATAACGGCCCGGGCCCGCGGGAGCCATCAGGCTGAGACACACTGTTGCACAACATTTGCAGGGGGATTAATCCTTCAGGCGGGATCACACGCGACCGGGCCCTCAGGCGCACCCGCCGCGCGTACGGTGCGGTTCACCAGGCTGGCTGACCCGGAGGACGCTCTCACCGTCCACCTGAAGTTTACTGCCTCCACTGCGTATGTCAACCCCCCCTCGGCCGGAATCCGTAAACGGGGTGCCAGGCAGGTCCGCAGCGCCCCTGCCTGCGGCGCCGACCCCGCGATTGGTGCTGTCTCCAACGCCACCCATGAGGGTATACTCATTTCATCGTCAGGGTGAGGGCCCAGGCCCCAGATTTTCCGGACCCGCCCGCGGGAATGCATGATTCGCATCGCGCACCGGCGGGTCGCTGCGGGTGGCGTGGGTTGGCGGAGGGGGTGGCGGGGGCCGGGCGCATGGCAAACGCGTGCAGGGTGGGTGGCATGGTCAGCGGCCCTCCCCGGCCGATGGCCATGGCGCTGCGAGGCCCGCTCATGGCCCTCGGGCTGAAGACAGCCCGCTGACCATGCCACCCATGGAGCCCCCGCGGCGCATGTCATGCACCCCGCTCCCCCGGGCCGGCCGTGGCCGGCTTGTTTCCCGTGGGCGATGAGGCAATAATGATGCGATGACCGCGTCGGGTCGACATCGTCCCACCGGGCCGGCCCTGGCCTCCGGCGGCGTGATCGCCGCGGCGGTGGTGGTGTCCATGGGCGCGCACCTGGCCGCGGCCGGGGGCGGTGGAGCCTGCCTGGTCGTAGCGCCGCCGGGGAATGCCGAAGCCGGCGCGGTGAGCGAGGCCGAGCGCCTGGCGGCGGCCTCGCTGCTGGGACAGTTGGCCGATGCGGCCCGGGCCCTGCGCGACATCGAGCGCCAGGGCGTGCCCGCGGCCAGCCCGCCCCCGCCAGGCCGACGCGTGGCCGAGCCCTGCCCATATCTGGTGCTGCCGGCGTGCGATGGCCGAGTTCATCTTCCACCGGGCCCTTGCCCCGCGCAGGGGTTGCTGGACCTGCCGCCGCCTGCACAAGGCTGAGCGCCGTGAGGGTCGGCCTTGCGGCGTGACGGCAAGTTTGCGCAATCCACCGAGCGTTTTTCCGATAACCTTGAGCGTATTCCGGGTTCCGCAGCGCCGCCTGCCGGGCGGCGCCCGCCCGACCCTGCAACGCCCCCCCCCCGGAACCCGGTACCCGGAACCCGGTCCCCGGAATCCCCACGGGCCCCCGAG
>PUMS01000225.1 GCA_003551485.1 Phycisphaeraceae bacterium
CGGGCAGGGTCATCGTGATCGGCTGGCCGAGGAGTGCGGCCTCGGCCTCGATGCCGCCCACGCCCCAGCCGACCACGCCCAGGCCGTTGATCATCGTCGTGTGGCTGTCGGTGCCCACCAGCGAGTCGGGAAACAGCACCCCATCCCTGTCCCAGACCACCTTCGCCAGGTACTCGAGGTTGACCTGGTGGACGATGCCCGTGGCCGGGGGCACGACCCGGAAGTTGTCGAACGCCTGCTGGCCCCACTTGAGAAACTGATACCGCTCGCCGTTGCGCTCGAACTCCTTCTCGCTGTTGACCCGAAGCGCTGTGGCGTTGCCAAAGGCATCGACCTGCACCGAGTGGTCGATCACCAGGTCGCAGGGCACGAGCGGGTTGACGCGCCGGGCGCGCTCATCATCACCGGTCATGCGGGCCATCGCCGCGCGCATCGCGGCCAGATCGACGATCGCGGGCACCCCGGTGAAGTCCTGGAGGATGACGCGGCCGGGCTTGAAGGGAATCTCAAAGTCCGCCGTCTCCTGCGGGTCGTTGCGAGCCAGGGCCCGCACGTGCTCTTCAGTGACCGCGTAGCCATCGACGTTGCGCAACACCGCCTCGAGCAGGATGCGGAGGCTGTAGGGCAGGGCGCGCAGATCGACGCCCTCGAGGTCGGCGAGGCTGTCGAGAGCGTAGAGGCTGCGGCTGCCCAGGGGCGTCTCGATGGTGCGCTTGGCGTTGAACGGGTCTTGATTGCCGGACATGCTGTACCACCTCTTTCTGTCTTCTTGCGGTCGCGTCGCTCCAGGTCCGGCCGCGGCGGGCCGGCGATCGCCCAGATCGTAGCAACTGCAACGCCAACAGGCCGCCGGCGCTGCCCCTGGCGGCCCCGGGGCATCGTGCAGGCGCTCGACCCAATCGCCGATATTGCCCCCAAAGGGCGGTCGCTGAGCCGGGGACTATACTGGCCGCTTAACCGCCGGCGACCTGGTTCAGTTTTCACCCCCCGCTATCGATTCCGATGACCACACCCCTGCTCGACATCGCCCGGCTCCTGCGGCCCCAGCACTGGGTCAAGAACGTGGTGGTGCTGTTTCCCGTGCCCCTGGCACAGATGTACGCCGATCCGGACGCCTGGGCGGCGGCGGTCTGGGCCATGGCGGCGTTCTGCCTGGCCTCCAGCGCCGCCTACATCATCAACGACCTGCGCGACCGCGAGGCCGACCGCCACCACCCCCACAAGCGCGACCGGCCGCTCGCCTCCGGCCGCATCAACGCCCCGTTGGCCCTGGCCGTGGCCGGTGGGTGCGTGTTCGCCGCTTTGGTGATGGGGGCCATGTCGCTTGGGCTGCTGCTGGTGCTCGGGATGTACCTGGTGCTTCAGGTGGCCTACTCGCTGGGCCTGAAGCGGGTGATGCTGGTGGATGTGATGTGCATCGCGGCCGGGTTCGTGCTGCGGGCCGATGCCGGGGCCACGGTCATCGGCGCTGAGGTCAGCCCGTGGCTGATCATCTGCACCTTCACCCTCTGCCTGTTCATGGGCTTCTGCAAGCGCCAGGGTGAACTGAAGGCGATCAACGACCTGCCCACGGCGGGCGAGCACCGCCCGACGCTGCTGCACTACACCCCGCAGCTACTGGGCCAGCTCGTGGCCATCTCCGCCGCGGTCAGCGTCGTGGCCTACATCAGCTACACCCTTCATCCGCGCACCGTCGAGGTCATGGGCGACCACTACCTGATGATCTACACCGTGCCGATGGTGATCTACGGCGTGTTCCGCTTCGCCATGCTCACCCTCAGCGGCGCCCGCCACGACCCCACGGACCTGATCCTCAACGACCGGCCGTTCCAACTCGCCGTGGTGCTGTGGTGTATCGTCACGCTGGCCATCGTCATGTGGGGCACGGACGTGGCCCCGTGGCTGTCACCGAACCCGCACTGATGGCCCACTGCCCAGCCGTTGTGGTGCAGGCTTCCAGCCTGCACCAGCCCCCCATCGCTCATCCGGGTGCATGACACATGTCACGGGACGCCTCTTACTCCCTCTCCCTCTGGGAGAGGGCCGGGGTGAGGGTAGATGGACAGGGCCTGCACGAATCTACCCCCGGCCCCTCCCCCGGCCCCGGAAGGGGTGAGGGGAATCAAGGCCCAGCCTTCCAGCCCCGACACGTCTCATTCACCCCGCTCATCCACGTCCCCCGCCCTCGAGGACAAACCGCACCGGCCACACCCGGCGGACCCGCGGCTGGCTCATCCCCGCGCGGCGGGCGAAGGCCATCGCCTCATCCGGCCGCAGTGCACGCCGCACCGACATTGGCCCATCCACGTGCGTGATCCGGCTGCGGGAAAGCAGCCGCGTGCCCAGCCACGCCAGCACCAGCCCGCTGCGGCAGCGGTGCAGGTCGCAATGCGCCTGATGAATCCCCGCCCCCCCCAGGCGCCCGAGCAGGGCGAGGACCTGCTCATCATCCAGGTGGTGCAGCAGCAGGTTGCTCACGGCCACATCGTAATCCCGCGGCAGCCGGTCACGACAGGCATCGAGCACGTAGAAGCGGATCGCCAGCCCCGCACGCTCGGCCGCGCGGCGGGCGCAGTCGACAGCCAGCGGGCTCAGGTCGCAGCCTTCGATCTCGACCTCATACCCCCGCCGCGCGGCGAGCTTCGCCATGGCGATGGGAATGTCCCC
>PUMS01000094.1 GCA_003551485.1 Phycisphaeraceae bacterium
CCCACGAAGAACAGCGCCACGAACACCACCAGCCAGAACGCCGCGTAGTTGCGCTCCACATCCACCCCCAGCGTGATGATCACCACCACGCTGGCGATGAGGTAGATCCAGCCCAGCGTCCGCAGCGTCGCATCGCTGGACTCAGGCCCCGTAAACAGCCAGAAGAGCAGGCCCATCAGGATGATGGGCCAGGCGAACACGAGCTTGGGATAGGCGCAGAAGGTGACCGACTGAGGCTTTCTGTAAACCTGCTGGCTCGATCGGGTCATCACGTACTCCCTGAAAAGGCGCTGGCGCCAACCGCGCCGGCCATCCGGCAGCCGCTGTGTCGCACACGGCCCCGCACCAGCGATGCCGGCGGCGCCTGCATTGCTACACTGTAAGCGACTTGGGCCCGCTACGTCGATGCCCGGACTCAGTGAGCCGCCGGGGGCACGCCGGGGGCAGCGCGGCCGGGCCCGGTTCGACACCGGTCCGAGACCGGGTGGCCGGCGTGTGGGGGGCCCCCGACGGGTCCGGCCTCCCTTCGATGCCAGTGGCAGGGAGGACGATCGTGAGCCAGACGCAGGCGCGCAAGGTCAAGCTGCGGACCCTGATCCGCCTCGCGGTGTTACTTGGGGCGCTGGTGGCTCTGGGGGTGTGGGTCCACTATGTCATGCAGACCCGGGCCGAGGCGGCCGAGTACGAGCGGATCACCCGGCAGGAATTCGACCAGGGGAATTTCGCCGCTGCAGCGCGGGCCTACGAGGAGCTTTTCGACCGCGCCACCCTGCGGGTGGCCCGCGTCACGGCCGAATCGCTGGCGCGCTGCTACCCCCGGGTGCTGACTTACGCAGACGAGGCTGAAGGCTGGATGCAGCGCATCCAGCAGCGCCATGACAGCTTCTCCCCGCGGCGTCGCCACGCCCACGAACCGGCCCTGCTCGCGGCCTACATGGCCATGGCCGACCGTCCTGCCCTCTCGACCGCCGAACGCGCCGCCTTTGCCCGCAAGGCCAGGGCCATCGACCCCGATGCCCTCCAGGACCGCCACCACCGCGAGATCGAGCTGGATGAACGGCGCCGTCAGGGCACGTAGTCATCCCCGCCTCACCGGCTGCGCATGCGGACGATCTGCTGGTAGTTGCGGCGGAAGAAGCGGGTCCATTCGATGCGGTCATCGTCGAGCAACTCGGGCCAGCCGTCGGTGACGCGGCGGCGAAGGTCGGCAAGTGTTTCGATGACCTCATCACGTCGGGGATGCCCGGCATCTTCCAGTATCCGGCGCTAGTTGGCCGCCAGTTCTTCATCGGGCCAGTTCGCCGTCAGCCGCGGCGGCATGGCATCGAACCGCTCGAGCATCCGCTCGCGCACGGCCGGGTCGCGCTCGGTCTGGATCGCGCGCCAGGCGCGCTGGAGTTCGGCGTGCACGTCCAGGGCCATGGCGTGGGAGATGGTGGCCACCGGCCCGAACCAGTCTGGCATCCCCTCGGGCACCGGCCGCGCGATCGCCCAGGGGTCGACGTCCGGATCGGCCCAGTGGCGCTTCTCCTGCTCGTTGACCGGGTCGGCCTCGATGTCGATGCGGCCGCCTTCGCGGGGCACGTAGTACATGTCATAGCGGATGGGCATGCGGCGAAGCTCATAGCGCTGCGGCCCGTGCTCCTGGCCCCGCCGCCGCTGCCACAGGGCCTGGCCCTCGGGCGAAAGCACGAAACGGATGAACTGCTCGGCCAGCTCGCGGTTGGGCGCGCCGCGCAGCAGCGTGATGGGGTCGGCGGTGATCGATGTCATGCCCGGCGGGTCGACGTAGCCGACGCGCTGCGGCCCCACCGCCGTGAGCTGGTAGCGGCCGTAAAAGTCGATGCACATGCCCACGGCGGCCTGGCCGTGGGAGACGTCGGTGGGTACCTTGCCGGCGCTGTCGGTGAAGTAGCGGGCGTTGGCGAACGCGCGGCGGAGAGTGCGCCAGCCCTCCTCCCAGCCCTTGTGCCGAAGGATCGTGTTGTACGTCGCCCGGATCGAGCCGGAGTGGCCCGGATCCGCCAGTGCCACCCAGGTGTAGTACTGCGGCGCCGTCAGGTCGGCCCAGGTGCGCGGCGGGTGGTCGGCCAGGCCGATCCACTGCAACGCATGGCGGTTGTAGACGATGCCGAAGCTCGACAGCGCCGCCCCCAGCCACGCCCGGCCGGATTCGGGGTCGTCCGGATCGGTCGGCTCGTAGACGTAGAGCGGCTCACCGGCCAGTTCGGCCGCGGGGAAGGCCGCTTCGAGAAAGGCCTCGCTGCTCGTCCCGTCGCCGGACAGGTCGGGCACCTCGACGATGCGGATGCGTCGGCGCTCGCCACCGATGGTGACATCGATGCCGCGCGAGAGGCGGTTGTGCTCGAAGGCGCCGCCGCCGAAGAACAGGTCATACTCGCCACGGTCGAGCGTACCCCGCCGCGCTGCGGCGGTCATGACGCTCTCGAGCTGCATGACCAGGTCGCTGGTGCCCCCGGTGGTAATCCAGCGGAACTCGACCGGCTCCTGGCCTCGGGCCGCCCGCCAGGCGTTGAAGGCGCGGGCGAACTCATAGCGGATCTGCTCGTTGTGCGGGGTCATGACGATGAGCAGCTTCGATCGCTGCTCGCGTTGCTCCATCATCATGCTCAACACCACCGGCACACCGGCGACGATCACCAGCAGCAGGACGATGATCAGACGGACGATACGGTCGTGCATGGTCGCGGGGCTCCGATCCGGGCGACACCCACAGTGTAACCGCCAGGGGCGGGGCGAGGCGTGGAGAGGCTCACGATCAGACCGAGCACACGGCGTGTGTCGCGGGACGTCTTTCGCTTCCTGCGCACCGGTGAGCAATCGTGTCCCAAAAGGGGGGCCGCGTTTCGCACAGGATTGCTCCGCGAGAAGAACCGGTGTGAGGGCAGACGCTCGACGGCTCGTCCAGACCTTACCCTCACACCCGCCCCCTCTGCGCTGAAAACCTGACTGCCCCTCCCGTTCCGGGGGTGGAAGAGGGTTGGGGTGAGGGGAGATTCGCTGGGCTCATCCCCAGCGCAGCGTGGCCAGCATCGTCTGGCACGGTGAGGTGCCGCCCCGGGGCGGTGTGGACCTGTCGCTGAAACAGATCACCACCACAGGTGAGGCGCCTCGCGCCCGCGATCTGCTCGAGCGCGCGGCGATCGGGTGGCGGGCGGCCGTCAGCAGGTGTCGGTGGACGATGGCAACCGGGTGCCGCACAACGTGGCCGAGCCCTGGCAGGGCCCGACCGACCGCACCCTTCGCGCTGCGAGCGTGACCGGCAACTGACCCCCGTTCCACCACCGTCCCCCCCATCCCGCCGCCTGGCCGCCCGGCTACCCGCAGGCGCGGCGGTGACATGCAGGGCACACCCCCCGGTGCCATATGGCAGCTTCCCCGATGTCGGATGGCACCCTTTTCCGGGCCGATGTGGTTTCACGCGATGCAGTTCGTCTGTCCATTGCAATGGGGCCTTCCAGCACACGTGTTCCGAACCGAAGCCGCGGGGTGGGTCGTGTCCGTACGGGCCGCATCAGGCTTGGGGCGGTGGACACGGTTCGAGGCGGTGGGGCGGCGGGTCCGGGTGGATGCTGAGCGCGCAGGCGCGGCCGCTGCGCTGCTCGCTGAGCGTCAGCCGGGACTGCTCTTGATCGACCTCGACGCTCCACAGCGCTGCGGCACCCGGCGCCTCGAGGCCGATGCGGCGGCCGTCGCGCTTGAGATGCCAGCCGGTGATGCGGCCGGGGGTGTCGACGGCGATGGCGTGGATGCAGAGGGATGATGCGGCGGCCCGGTGTTGGCTGAAGTTGACGATGATGCCGGAGTCGGGCCGGCCCTCGCCCAGTTGGCCGGGTTTGGGGTGGTAGGCATCGTGGACCAGGGCATGGCGCATGCGGCCGGAGGTCGGGGCGAGGTTGTCACCGGCGTGAAAGAGCTTGAGGCCGGCGTTGCCGCGCTGCGCCACCAGTCGATCGGGCGGGAAGACCTTCAGCCGCAGCGCCCCATCGCGGTTGTTCAGCAGCCAGTGCCAGCGTGCGATCACCGGCTCATCGGCGAGGAAGTGATCGACGATGAACAGGGCATGGGCGCCGGCGAGCAGCCAGTAGCGGGCGAATCGGCGGATGGGCGGGCCGTAGACCTCAGCGCACTCGGCGCCGATGATGTTGATGTCTTCGAGTTGCTCGGAGATCAGCACCCGCCCGCCGCGGGGTGCCGGGCCGGGGAATCGGCCGTCGACGAGGCGCACCGCCTCGCCGGTGTGCTGCTGTTGCAGGCTCGCCGGGGTGGCCTTGCCGGGCAGGGCGAAGGTGCAGGTGTTGTGGCAGGTGGTGGCGCGGTCGTGTTCGATGCTCAGGCCGCGGTAGCAGGAATGGCCCGGGTCCAGCAACAGGCGCTCGTGGTTGTGGGTGAGGATGAAGCTGTTGAGGTCGGCGTGCTGATGGTGAGACGTGCGGCGGCTCTGAGTTCCGCCGCGCATCGCCAGGACGGTCCGGCCGGCCCAGCGGTCGCGTGCGACCACGTCGCCGTTGGTGAACGGTTGCAGCGTCGGCACGTTTAACTCGGCGGGCGATCGGCCGGTCACGACGCTGCCGCGAGCCCACAGCGCCGGGGCGAGAAAGCCCGGTCGCGTGACGAAGCCGAAGCTTGCCCGGTCGAAGGGGCCGGCATCGAGCGCGGGCAGGTGGCCCTGCTCGAAGAGCCAGCGGGCCAGGGCCGCCTCCTCGGGCATCGTCGCAGCGCAGCGTGCGGCGATGTGCAACAGCACATCGCCGTCGGGCGCAGCGATGGCGCCGGCATCGTTGAAATTGACCATACGCGCGCGGCCGGCCGGGCCCCAGCCGGCAAGGGGCTTGACATACATCAGGTTCGCCGCCCACCAGCGCACGCACCGGGCGTAGGGTTCGGGCGAAAGTTCAGCGGCGAGCGCCGGGTCGTACCCGGCCAGCGTCTCGTAGATGACCATCATGCCCCAGGCGGCATAGCCGGCGTACTGGGATGACTCATCGTAGCTGCCATCCTCGTGGAACAGGTCGCGGCAGAGCCGAAACTCATCGGCAGCGCGGCCGATGCCGCGGCTGTCGCCCGCGGCCGTGGCCGCCGCCGCCAGGCCCGCGGCGAGGATACATCGCTGGTTGTAGTAGGCGGTACCTTCGAGCCATCGGCTGCACAGCGGTACGCCGCGCTGCCCGAGCATCTGCCGTGTCGCTGCAGCGCGCGCTTCACCCAGCGCATCGCCGGCCAGGTCCACTGCCGCGGCCAGGGCGATGCACACGTGCGCCGTTTCCAGGTGGCCGCGCGGCGGGTCGAGGTGGTGGTCGCGAAACCAGGGGCCGATCCACTGCTGCTGGTCGCGGGCCAGCAGGTCATCGACCACCGCGCCGATCCACGCCGCCAGTTCCGGTTGCGCATTCAGCCGCCACGCCATGGTCGCCTCGGCCAGGTACTCCACGACCAGGTGCCACCAGTCGACGCTCGCCTCGCGATCCCGCAGCCCCGGCTGCGCGGCCCGTGCCGCAGCGCGGACGGCCATCGAGCGCAGCAGCGTGGCGCCCGGTTCATCGTGAAGATGCTCCGACCACCACGCATGCGCCTCATCTGACAGGTAGATCGACATCACTCATTGGCTCCGCGCAAGTGGCTGGCCGGCTCACTTGCTCTTGAAGAATTCCCAGGACTCGAAGACCACATCGTGGACCACGATGTGGCGCGGCAGGGCCAGTACACCGGCGATGATCTCGGCCACGTCCCCGGGTTTGAGGAACTTCTCGTGCGGCACCGGCCGGTCGCCCCAGAAACCCTTCGTGCTGACCGCGCCCGGGCTGATGATGCTGATGCGCACGTTGGCCTCCCTGGTCTGCAAGGCCAGGCCGTTGGCGAGCATGTTCATCGCGGCCTTGGCGGCACAGTACGCCGGGGCGTTGGGGTTGGCAGCCTTGCCGGCGACGGAGCTGATGTTGACGATCAACCCGCCGCGCTGGGCATCCACTTGCCGAATGAAGTGCTTCGAGCAGAGGAACATGCCCTTGACGTTGACGTCGAACGTGCGGTCGAAGTCGTCGACATCCATCTCCACCAGCTTCGCCGGCACGCTCAGACCGGGCACGTTGATGAGCGTGTCGAGTCGGCCGAAATGAGCCGCGGCCCGGTCCATCGCATCGCTGACGGCCCGCTCATCGGTGACGTCGAAGGCCAGGGGCAGGTGCGGGCCGTTGAGTTGCTCGGCGAAGCGCTGCACGCGTGTCGCATCGCGCCCGGCCAGTGCCAGCGATGCGCCGGCCTCGGCCAGGCGATGCGCTGTGGCGCTGCCGATCCCGCCCGTGACGCCGGTGACCAGGATCACCTGCCCGGCGAGTGTGGTGTCATCGTGTGGCATGATACAGCTCCCATAGGGTCATGGTGTCGTTCGGCTGACGGCCGGCATCGCATCCATCAGAAGTAGCCTCCCCTGTCCACCACCTCGCGTGCGGACATGCCTTGGTCGATCCAGCCTTTGACCTGCTGCTCCTGCCCGCGCAGGGCCTCAGCGCGCTCGAGCACGTCGCAGGCCAGGGGCCGCGGGACGATCACGGCGCCGTCGATGTCGGCGAAGACGATGTCGCCGGGGTTGACGTCCACCTCGCCGATCCGCACGGGTAGCTGGTAGCCGACCATGCGGAAGCGGCCGAGCATGGCGTTGGAGGTGCGGTAGCGGCACCAGACGGCGAAGTTCTGCTCGAGCACGAGCTGCGTGTCGCGCACGCCGCCGTCGATGACCGCCCCCCGGCAGCCGGCGCGGATGGCGGCCCTGGTCATGACCTCACCCCACTGGGCGGAGGTGTCGTCGCCGGTGGTGTCCCAGACGACGATGCAGTGTTCGCGCAGGGCCTCGAGCATGGCGGCACGCTGCTGCATCTCACCCTCGACGTTGCGGTCCTTCATGCCCTTGATCGTGAAGGCCACGCCCGCCTTGCGCATGTCGCGCTCGAGGGGCATGATCGCCGAGGGCAGGGCCTGGCGCAGCAGGCCGCGCTCGCGCAGCACATCGTTGACCAGCCCGGTGAAGAGCGCCTCGTAGCGCCGGCACAGCTCGGCGGTGTCGATGGCCAGCGGCTGGATCGGGGGTGGGGGTGGGGGCTGGTAGGTCATGGGCGTGAATGTAAGGCCCGTGGGCGCGGCGGTCCATGCACAGCGCGGCCGGGATTTGCACATTCTGACCGCCCCTCATAGCCTGCGGCCATGACCAGCCGGCGCTACCGCACACTCGGAGACCTCCAGGCCACGGTCGACGACCCCTACGCGGGGCAGGTCGGCGCCATCGGCTTCGTGCTGCATCGCCGTCGGCCCAGCGAGTGGTCCATCGACGATCACGCCAACCCGCATCTCGACGTGCTGGCGATGTGCCAGGCCGGCCGGGCGCATTACGCCTGCAGCGGCGTGCAGGTCGAGGTCACGCCCGGCACCATGCTGCTGTTCCACCGTCAGGTCAGGCACTCGGCCTGGAGCGATGTGAGCGAGCCGTGGTCGTTTTATGCCGTGGGCTTCGAGCTGCGCGGCGGTGACGGCGCCGCCGGCCGGCGCCTGTCGCAACTGCCCTGGCACGCGCGGCCGGCCAACTCCAGGCAGGTTCTGGAGGAGTGGACTCAACTGCATCGCACGTGGACCGGCCGCCTGCCCGGCTATTCGCTGGCCTGCCGGGGGATCATCCACACGCTGATGCATCACTACATCGTCGCCGCCCGCCGTCAGCAGCCAAACGTCCCGCACGCGCGCCGCCTCGAGCAGACGCTTGAACTGCTGCACGCCAACGTCGGGCGCATCTTCGCCGTCGAGGACCTCGCCCGCCGCGCCGGCCTCAGCGCCTCGCGATTCCGCGTGCTGTTCCGCCGGCACACCGGGTGCTCGGTAACGCGCTACCAGAACCGCCTGCGCATCGCCGCCGCCGCCGACCTGCTGCGCAGCGGCCAGTACAGCGTTACCGATGCCGCCGATGAGATGGGCTTCCGCGACGTCTACTACTTTTCCCGGCTCTTCAAGCGCATCACCGGGATGCCCCCCTCGGCCTGGCGCGGCTGAGCAGGCGGTCGGATCGTGCAAACTCGCAGCGCTTCATCCATTGTGTCATCCATCGGCCGCGGGCATAATGGGAACATGCCTTCAAATGCGTTCGATCTCGACGGCCGCACCGCCCTGGTCACCGGCGCCGCCACCGGCCTTGGCCGGGGCATCGCCCTGGCGCTGGCCGAGGCCGGTGCCGACATCGTCGCCGTGCATCACCGTCACGACCCGGCGGACCTGGCCCGGCGGGTGCGTGACCTTGGCCGGCGTCTGGTTGCGCTCGGGGCCGACCTGTCCGACGCCGGGCAAGCCCGCGACATGTTCGAACGCGCATCGCAGCAATGCGGGCACATCGACATCCTGGTCAACAACGCCGGCATCATCCGCCGCGCCGACCTGCCGGAGTTTCCCGAGCAGGACTGGCACGAGGTGATGGCGGTGAACCTGACCACACCGTTCCTGCTCAGCCAGGCGGCCGCGCGGCACATGATCGAGCGAGGCCGGGGGGGCAAGATCATCCACGTCGCCTCGATGCTCTCCTACCAGGGCGGCATCCGCGTGGTCAGCTACGCCGCGAGCAAGCACGGCGTCATGGGCCTGACGCGCGCCATGGCCAACGAACTGGCCCCGCACGGGATCAACGTCAACGCCATCGCGCCGGGCTACATGGCCACCGCCAACACCCAGGCGCTGCGCGACGATTTCAAGCGCAGCGCGGAGATTCTCGGCCGCATCCCCGCCGGCCGCTGGGGCGAGCCCGAGGACCTCGCCGGCGCAGCCGTGTTCCTGGCCTCACCCGCCAGCGACTACGTTCACGGCATCACCATCCCCGTTGATGGAGGCTGGCTGGCACGATGAACGAACGCCCCCACACCCCCGGACCCCCCGGAACCCCCGGCCCCCCCGCCGCCCCCGGAACTTCGGCGGCCCCCGGACCCCCCGCCACCCCCGGAACCATGCCTCCATTGGACCTGGCAGTGGCGCTCTACGACCACTACGAGTCGACCGCCGAGGTCTGGCACTACTACGGCCTGCTGGCGATCTACGGCCTGTGCCGCACGGCCGAACTCGCCGGTGACGATGCCCTGCTCGCACGCTGCCGCCAGACGCTCGCCCGCTTTCCCAACCGGGTGCCGACCCACGGGGCCTACAACATCCAGAGCTACCGCATCGGCGGCATCCCGCGGGCGTACATGCTCTACCGCGGCCACATGACCGACGACATGACCAGGCGCTACGTCGACCATTACGCCGAGGAGGCCATGCTCGCGCCGCGCGATCGCCTGGGCATCATGTCCAAGCCCTACCAACCCACCGCCGAGCTGATCTGGATCGACGTCGCCATGGCGGTGACGCCCTACCTGCTCTTCGCGGGCCTGGCGCTGGATCGGCGCGAGTGGGTTGATGAAGCCGTGCGCCAGGCGGTGCTGCATTACGATGAGCTGCTCAATCGCGACAACGGCCTGCTGCACCAGTGCCGCAACTTCATCGGCCCGGGGCGCTACAGTGAGGACCACTGGGGCCGGGGCAACGGCTGGGGCATGATCGCTTTGGCCGAACTCGTCGAGCACCTGCCCGCCGACTCGCCGCACCGCGCTGGGGTCGAGCAGCGCTTTACCGACCTGGCCGGGGCGGTGCTGCCCTGGCAGGGCCCGCGCGGGCTGTGGCGGCAGGAGCTGACCTGGGAGTCGGCCTGGGAAGAGTCCTCGGGCACCGCGCTGTTGCTCTACTGCTTCGGCATCGGCCTGCGCTGCGGGCTGCTGGATGAAGACCGCTTCGGCGATGCCTTCGACCGCGGCATCGCCGGCCTGCGGCAACACTGCATCAACGATGACTTCTCGACCGAGTTGTGCTGCCGCGGCTGCCTCTGCCCCGGCGAGGGCGATCGCAAGGGCACCATCCCCGCCTACATCGAAGACCGCTACCCCGTGCCCGACGACCCGCACAGCTTCGGGCCGTTCATGCTCGCCCTGACCGAGCAGCACCAGCGCCTCCAGCGAAGCCGCTGACGCCCCCCCCTCCGCCCCTCTTCCCCGCAACGCCCTTATGATTGCAGCAGCATGATGCCAGCGATCACCAACGCTGAATCGGTGCACCAGTTGTTCGATGCCTGGCACCGCCGCTACGACCAGGTTGCAGCGCAGCACGTGCCACGCGATGGGGCCGATCCACAACAGCGCAGCGCCATCGCCGCGGACCTGGCCGACTGCCTGGGCCTGCGCCGGTCGTGGGTGCCGGCCATCGAGGCACACCCTGTGGCCGAGCACGCCGGCGAGGGCGTGATGATCGAGCGGCTCGCCGGAACGTCCTGGCCGGGGGGGCGCATCGCGGGCCTGCTCTACCGGCCCGACACGCCCGCTCCCGCGGGCCGGCAGCGCCCCTTCGTGCTCATCGCCTGCGGCCACAGCCGCTTGAGCAAGTTCAGCCCCGCCACGCAGCGCCTCGGCCGAACCCTGGCCCGCCGCGGCGCCATCGCCCTGTGCCCGGACAACATCGGCCAGGGCGAACGCGAAGCCATGGGCCATCGCAACGTCGTCACCCCCTTCGCCGCGGGCCTGTCGCTTCAAGGCCTGATCGTCATGGAGACGCTGGCCTGGCTTCGCTGGGCATTACAACGCGACGATGTAGACCCTGACCGCCTCGCCGCCGCGGGCAACTCCGGCGGGGGCACGCTCACGCTCATGCTCATCCCCTTCGAGCCGGCGCTCGCCGCCGTGGCCTCGACCGGCTATCCATCGAGCTTCCACTTCATCGCCCGCAAGGAAAAAAAGCACTGCCACTGCAACATCCTGCCCGGCATCGCCGCGGCCCTCCAGATGCACGAGGTCTATGCCTGCCAGGCGCCGCGGCCACTGCTGCTGATGCAGGGCCGCGACGACCACCTGTTCCCGGAAGACCTGTTTTGTCACAACGCCCGGCAGGTGCGCCGTGCCTACGAGCGCCTCGACGCCGGCGACGCCCTACACACCGAAGTCGTTCCAGGCCTACATCCGTGGGACGAGCAGCGGGTCGATCGCATCGCCGACTTCCTCGCGGAGTGCCTTGGCCTGGAACAGGTTCCGCCACCGGCGGGCCCCTCTATCCTGGGCGAGGCCGAGCGTTGCATCGAGCCCTGGCCCGAGGATGCGTGGGATGTGGCCGACATCGTCGAGCACCTCATCGGCGCGCCGGTGCCGCGCGGTCTGGAACTCTGGGAAGTGTTCCCCTTCGCCGAGGACTCGGCCTCGCCGCTGCCCACCGTCACCGAGCGCGGCGACACGCGGCAGATTCTGGCCCAGTTCCGGGCGTTTCTCGATGATCGGCGGGCCACGGGTATCAAACCACACAACCGGGAGTGGGCATGAATGACCCCCCTCAGCCCCGATCCTGCATACACGGAGAGCAGCCCTTGTCCGATCGCCCAAACATCCTTCTGATTCACAGCGACAGCATGGACGGCCGAGCGATGGGCTGCATGGGTCACGCAGCCGCCCACACGCCCCACATGGACGCCCTGGCGCATCGCGGCACGCTCCATCGCCAGGCCTACTGCCCTTCGCCGGTGTGCGTGCCCTCGCGCGTGGCGACGTGGACCGGCCGACACAGCCACCGCCACCAGGTCTGGAACAACGCGTGCGGCCGGCCGGACGACAGCGACACGTTCCTGCCCCTGCTCCAGCAGGCGGGCTATGACACGCACAGCATCGGCCGCGACGACCGTTACCAGGGCGGCCACAGCTTCGGCCTGCGGCTGCGGGCGTGGACGCGCGCCTCGGGCGTGACCACCCCGCCCAGGGACCACGCGCCACGGGTCCAGACCGTGACCGACCGCGACCGGCGCGTGCGCCTGCCCGACTGGCAGTGCACCGACAACGCCATCGCCTGGCTCAGCGACCGCGCCGCCGGTTCAACCAGACGGCCCTCCTTTCTCTCGGTCGGTTGGAGCGCGCCGCATCCGGGCGGCGGATACAACACGAGCCCCTACTACCTGGACAAGGTGCCGCGCAGTCGGATCGCACTGCCCCCGAGGGACACGCACGAGCATCCCGCCATGCGGTTCATGCGCCTGCACAAGGGCTATCCGCATGAGATGACCGATGAGCAGATCATCGCTCTGCGCCACCATTACCTGGGCATGGTCGCGGAGGTCGATGAGCAACTCGGCGCGGTGATGCAGCATCTCGAGGCGACGGGGTTGGCCTCATCGACAGTGGTGATCTATTTCAGCGACCACGGCGACATGCAGATGGAGCATGGGCAGTGGCGCAAGAGCTCCATGTATGAAAGCTCCGTGCGCGTACCGCTGATCGTGGCCGGGCCGGGATTCGAA
>PUMS01000053.1 GCA_003551485.1 Phycisphaeraceae bacterium
ATCCTTCATAGGGCACGAATGTTAGCGGTTAAGGCGTTGTCGCGCTGCCCGAATGAACCACCGCAACACCGCCCCACGGTGCAGTCGGACCACTGTGATCCCCCGCAACGAAGCGTCGCCCCTCTTCCGCACTCCCTTGTGCCTGACCGACGCAAGGCGCACGAAGGATGCGCCTCTTCAATCCCCAGATGATCCCCATGGACCTTGAAATCGGACTCAAACGTTGCTCACCCCCCCCGTCCCCAACCGTCCTCGTGCGACGCTGTATTCGCGGAGTCAGCAGGGGATGCAAGCGGACCACCGGCCGCGGGGGCATGTCATCGAAGATGCCACGGTCTCACGGCCGGCGGCCGCTCAGGCGGTGGCGCCGGCGACGGGGAGGGAGATGCTGGGGTCGGGGTGGACGCGGGATTCGAATTCTTCGGGGAACTTGTTGAGGATCGTGCGAACGGCCCAGTTGGTGCCGTCGGCCAGGCCGCAGATGGTGGTGCCGGGCATGGCGCCCATGGAGCCTGCCAGTTCCAGCAGCATGTCCAGGTCGCGGGTGGTGCCGCGGCCGGCCTCGATGCGGCAGAGGGTCTTGTAGATCCACGCGCTGCCCTCGCGGCAGGGGGTACACTGGCCGCAGGATTCGTGCGAGAAGAAGCGCGCGATGTTGCGCGCCACGGCCACCATGTCGGTGTCCTCATCCATCACGATCACCCCGGCGGTGCCCAAGCCCAGGCAGTTGTAATTGCGGCCGACGTCGAAATCGAGGCGGGCATCGTACTGGTCGGTGCCCAGCACGCCCATCGAGATGCCGCCGGGGACGGCGGCCTTGAAGCCCTTTCCGCCGCGCATCCCACCGCACAGGCCCTCGATCAGTTCCGACAGCCTGATGCCCAACTCCTCCTCGTACACGCCCGGGCGCTCGACGTGGCCGCTGACGCCGTAGAGCTTGGGCCCGTAGCTGGCGGGCACCGAGGGCGGTGCGTTCTGCGGGCGCTGCGTGCCCATGGACTTGAACCAGTCGGGCCCGCGTTCGACGATGGGCGGGACCATGGCCAGGGTCTCGACGTTGTTGATGATCGTCGGCCGGCCGAAGGCGCCGGCGACGGCGGGGAACGGCGGCTTGATGCGCGGCCAGCCGCGCTTGCCCTCGAGCGACTCCAGCAGCCCCGTCTCCTCGCCGCAGATGTAGGCCCCCGCGCCGCGGTGGACGTAGCAGTGCGGGTCGCGTTCGTTGACCGTGCCCATGATCGAGCCGGGTCCGAAGATGCGGTTCTCGTAGGCCTCGGCCAGGGCGGCCTCGAGCACCTTCGCCTGGTGGTGGTACTCGCCGCGGATGTAGATGTAGGCGGTGTCGAGCTGGCAGGCGTGCATGCAGAGGGCGATGCCCTCGAGCATCAGGTGGGGGTCGAAGTCGATCAGCAGCCGGTCCTTGAAGGTGCCCGGCTCGGACTCATCGGCGTTGACGGCCAGGTAGCGGGGCTTGCCATCCTGGGGCGGCAGGAAGCTCCACTTGAGCCCGGCGGGAAAGCCCGCCCCGCCGCGGCCGCGAAGCTCGCTGTCCTTGACCAGCTCGAGCACCTCCGCCGCCGGCTGCTTGAGGCTGTCGCGCAGGGCTTCGTAGCCGCCGGTGGCCACGTACCGCGCGTAGTCGATCAGCGTGCGGTCCTGGAAGCGTCCGAACGGTGGCGTGGGGATGCGTTTTGTCAGCACGGGCTCTTTAAGCGCCATGGGTGAGAACCTCTATCCATCTTTCTGCCTGACGGCCCGGCGGCGTGATGCGCGCCGGGCCGCTATCGGGTCTGCTCATCCCGGTCTTTGGGGGCCGGGGGCTGGTTGCTTCCAGGGGCGGGGGCGGGGCCGGGGGCATCGTCATCCTGCTCGATCTCGATCTCCTCGATCGTGGTGCGCCGGAGGGTGACATTGCGGGCGGGGCGGTCCTGCTCGACCTCGCGCTTCAGCTCGATGCGCTTCTTCTTCCTGCCCTCGGGGTGCATGACGTTGTGGACCGTCAGCCCGAGGTTGCGGCACAGTCGGGAGAACCAGCCTTTTTTCGGCGTGTCCGCGATGGTGGCGGCCTCCTATCTATTTCAACTCATCGAGCACGCGGTCGACGTCGGCCTCGGTCAGGTCCTCGTGCAGCCGGCCCTCGACCAGGGCGCAGGGCGCGGTGCCGCAGGAGCCGAGGCACTCGACGGTCATGAGCGTGAACCTGCCGTCGGGCGTGGTCTGGCCCGGCTCGATGCCGAGCTTGTCACGGATGCGGTCGAGCAGCTTCGTGTGGCCGAGCAATTCGCAACTGATGGACTGGCACACCTGCACGAGGTAGCGGCCCTTGGGCCGCAGGAAGAACTCCTCGTAGAAGGTGGCGGTGTCGAGCACCTCGCTGGGGCTGAGGCCGAGGAACTCGGCCGCCTCCTCGATGGCCTGATACGGGACCCAGTTGTGCTTGTGCTGGATCGCGTGCAGCACGGGGAGCGTGGCCGCGCGGCGGGTGGGGTAGCGGGGGATGATGGTCTTCTCGAGCTCGGCCTTCATCGCCTCATCGAGGTAGGGCTCATCCCGCCGCTCGATCTGCGTGTTGGCGGAGTCTTTGACGATCCAGGCCATGGTTGATTCGGTGCCTCCGGGGGGAGGTTGGGGGGAGTGGGAGTCGGGGGTTGGGGCCGG
>PUMS01000057.1 GCA_003551485.1 Phycisphaeraceae bacterium
GCCAACCCCGTGCGTGGCGACCTGCCCATGGACAGCACGCGACAGCTCGAGTACCGCGATGGCCGCCTCGCCGCCACCCGGCCCGATCCGATCAATGAAGGCGTACTGCGTCACGATGAGAACAACACCGATCTCGACCGCCTCATGCAGAGCGTGGCCGAGAACACCATGACCCACCACGCGGCGATGAACCTGCTCCAGAACCAGTTCCAGATGCTCTCGATCGCCATCCGCGAACGCATCTGATCCCGGCCCGGACAGGGCCCTGGACGACCTTGCCCGGTACCTGCCTGAAGAGGAACACAACTGATGTTCGGCACGCTTGATATCTCCGTCTCCGGCATGATCGCGCAGCGCACGCGCATGGATGTGCTTTCGAGCAACATCGCCAACAAGGACACGATCGTGGATGCCGAAGGCAACCACAACCCCTTCCGCCGCCGCCTGGCCATCCTGGCGCCGGGCGATCCCTCCCGCGGCAGCGAGATGGGGGTGCACGTGAAAGAGATCGCCCTGGATGATGCCCCCTTCAAGCTGCGTTTGGAGCCTGGGAACCCGTTTGCCGATGAATCGGGGTACGTGAAGTATCCCAACATCGACTCGACCCACGAGATGATCAACGCCATGAGCGCCAGCCGCAGCTACGAGGCCAACATCACCGTGGCCGAGGCCACCAAGTCGATGATGCAGAGCAACCTGCGGCTGCTGGGCTGAGAGACCACCGGCCGGCCCGCCGCGGTGAAGCGCGGCCGGGACCGGCGATGAGGACACGGCGATGACCGATCCACTTGGACTGATTCAGAACGCGTCGGGCCCTGCCGCGCCGGGCCGGCCGCCAGGAGCGCAGGGGCCCGGTGCGCAGGGCGATGGGCCGAAGTTCAGCGATGTGCTGATGAAGAACATCGAGCAGGTCAATCGCCTTCAGAAGGATGCGGAAACGGCCATTGAAGACCTCGCCGCGGGCCGGCGCGACGATGTGGCGACGGTGATGGTGGCCAAGCAGAAGGCCGACATGGCCTTCCAGATGCTGCTTCAGGTCCGCAACAAGATGGTGGATGCCTACGAAGAGATCAAGCAGATGCGCGTGTAAGGGCGCGGCAGGGGGGTGATGTGGCCCTCCTGCGGGGCAGACAACCAGGTGAGGCAGCGTAAGCGGCGGAGCCGGCGCTGCCCGCGGTCCGAAGGGGCCGCCACGGCATGGAGGCCCATGCATGGAATTTCTCAAGCGTTACTGGACCCAGATCCGCCAGCAGCTTGGCGAGCTGGATGCCCGCACCCGCATCCTCATCGGGTCGCTGCTGGTCATCCTCGTGCTCGCCGGCTTTCTGCTGATCCAGTACGCTGCCACGCCGCAGATGGTTTCAATCACCGGCTTCATCGGCGACGACCACGGTGAGGCGATGTCCAGGCTCGAGGATGCCGGCATCCGTGTGCGCCTTCACCAGGGGCAGGTCGAGGTGCCCAGTGAAAGGCGTCGCGATGCCCTGGCCGTGCTGGCCAACAACCAGCTTCTGGCAAGCGACACCTCCAGCGCCTACGACGAGTTCCTGGCCAGTCAGAGCCTGTGGCAGAGCAACCAGCAGCGCGAGGTCGCCCTGGACCTGGCCCGGCAGACCGACCTGGCCCAGACGATCCGGCGGATGCGCAGCGTGCAGTCGGCATCGGTGGTCATCGCCCGGCCGCGAAACGAGGGCTTCAGCCGCACCCACCAGCGCCCCAGTGCGGCGGTGACCATCCGCCTCGACGGCAACAGGCGGATGAACCGCGACTTCGTCAAGGCCGTGGCCGGACTGGTTGCCGGCGCGGTGGCCGAGATGCGGCCGATCGACGTGCAGGTCATCGATGCCAGCAACAACACCGCCTATACCGTCGAGAGCGAGGATGAACTGCTTGCCAACCACACGCTCGAACAGGTCGCCGCGCTGGAGCGCCGCTACGGCGAGCGCATCGGCCACGCGCTGAGCTACATCCGGGGTGTGATCGTGGCGGTCAACGTCCAGGCCGACAATGTCTACCGCCAGTACGAGCACGACTACGAATACCGCGAGCCCGACCGCGCCAGCGAGACCACCCAGCGCGAAGAGCGGCGGGACATCCAGGAAGCCGGTGAGGCCGGCGCCAGGGCCAACCTCGGCACCGCCGTGCCGCCGGGCGGTTCCACCGGCCGCAGCGAGACCCGCGAGCTTTCCGAGCGCACCTACCACCACGCCTTGCTCCAGGCCCACCGCCGCACGCTGCGCGCCGGTGGGGCGCCCCGCCGCATCAGCGTGTCGGTCAACGTGCCGCGCGGCTACTTCGTCAACCTCTTCCGCGCTGACAATCCCGACGTTGAGCGCCCCACCGATGAGCAGCTCGAGCCGGTCATCGAGCGGCAGTTGGGCTCCATCGAGCGCCAGGTGCGCATGCTGATCGAAACAGAAGACAGCGAAGGCAACGTCAACGTCGCCATGGTGCCCGATGACACTGTCCTGCCAGTGATGGCGCAGGTGCAACAGACCGGCGGCGTGGGGGCGGTACTGGAATCGGACTGGGCCGGGCCCGTGGGCCTGGGCCTGCTGGCGCTGTTGTCGCTGGCGCTGATGTTCGCGATGGTGAGAAAGGCCACGCAGAGCCCGCCGCTGCCGTCGGCCGAGGAGCTGGCGGGCGTGCCGCCGACGCTGTCGGGTGAGGATGATCTGATCGGTGAGGCCGATGAGAGCGACACCTCGATGGCCGGCCTCGAGGTGGATGAGAATGACGTGCGCATCCGGCAGATCGCCGGGCAGATCGGTGAAATGATCAAGGGCAACCCCGCCGAGGCCGCCGCCATCTTCGGCAAATGGGTCCGCACCGAGCAGTAGAGCGCCGGCCCCGTCCAGACCGTGCCCGCAGCGCTTTGCACGATGGAGCCACCGCAGATGCCAGGCAAGCGATTCACGAACGCCGATGAAATGAATGGGACGCAGAAGGCGGCCGTGCTGCTGCTGACGCTCGATGAGGAGGCCGCAGCCGCGCTGCTCAAGCAGCTCGATCCGCGCAGTGTCGAGGAGATCACCCGCGAGCTGGCCGGCATCGAGGACCTGGCTCCCACCGTTCGCGATCGCGTGGTGACCGAGTTCTACGAGCTGGCACTGGCCCAGACATGGGCCAGCGAAGGCGGCCTCGAGTACGCCCGGGTCCTGCTGGGCAAGAGCATGGACCCCAAGGATGCCGAGCGCATCCTCGGGCAGATCCAGACCGCGGTGCGGAAGACACCATTCGCCTTTCTCCAGAAGGCCGAGACGCAGAACCTGCTGACGTTCATCCAGGATGAGCATCCCCAGACCATCGCGCTGATCGTCAGCCACCTGCCCCATCACAAGGCGGCTGAAATCCTCGCCGGCCTGCCCGGCCCCAAGCAGATCGAGGTGGTCAAGCGCGTGGCCAACATGGAGCAGACCAACCCCGAGGTCGTCAGCGAGGTCGAGCGCGGGCTCGAATCGCGCCTGAGCAACATGCTCAACCAGTCGTTCGAGCAGATCGGCGGGGTCGATACCGTCGCCGAGGTACTCAACCTCGTCGACCGCACGACGGAGAAGGGCATCATGGAGGGGCTGGAGTCGGAGGACCCGGACCTGGTCGAGGAAATCCGGCGGCTGATGTTCGTCTTTGAGGACATCATGCTCGTGGATGACCGCGGCATCCAGGCCGTGCTCAAGGAGGTGGACAACGATGAGCTGGCCCTGGCGCTGAAGACGGCCAGCGAGGACCTCAAGGCCAAGATTTTCGGCAACATGTCCGACCGCGCCGCCCAGCTCATCAACGAAGACATGGAATACATGGGCCCGGTCCGCGTCTCGGACGTCGAGGCCGCGCAGCAGCGCATCGTGGATATCGTCCGCCGGCTCGAAGATGCCGGTGAGATCATCATCAGCGGCCGCGGCGGAGACAAGGAGATGATCGTCTGAGGCCCCCGTGCCGGCCCGTCGGGCCGGCGAGGGCTGCGACGGTGTGCCCCTATGCCCGTGCTCAAGCATCAGCAACATGTACCCGCCGCGCCGGATGCCATCGTCCTGGACCTTGGCGATCTTGCCCGCCAGGCCGAGCGATTGAAGCAGCAGGCACGGGCCGAGGCGCAGCGCATCATCGCCGAGGCGAAACGGGAGGCCGCGCGCCTGGGCGCCGAGGCGGCCGAGACGGCGCGGGCCGAAGGGCATGCCGCCGGAGTCGAGCAGGGCCGCGAGGAGGGACGCCGCCAGGGCCGCGAGCAGGCCTTCGAGCAGGCCAGGGGAACGCTCAATGAGCTTCAGAACGCATGGCTCGAAGCCGCCAGGGCATGGGAGCAGCAGCGGCAGCAGCTCGAGGCGGCCACGCGCGACGCCCTGCTCGCCTTCACCCTCGAGGCCACCCGGCGCATCGTCCATCGCGTGATCGCGGTCGACCCACGCGTGGTGGCCGACCAGGCCGCCGCTGCGCTGGCCATGGTGTGGCGGTCGCTTGTCGTGAAAGTGCACATCCACCCCGAGGACCGACCGGCCATGCAGCAGGCCATGCCGCAACTGCACGCTGAATTCGCCCACCTTCAGCGCATCGAGCTGGTCGAGGATGCGACGGTGGACCGCGGCGGGTGCGTGATCCACCACGGCCACGGCCGCATCGACGCCCGCATCGGCGAGCAACTCGACCGCCTCGCCCACGCCATCGCCCCCTCACCGGAAGTCCCCCCGCGCCCGGAAGTGCCCCCGGAGGATGCCCCGCCCCCGGAAGCTCCCCCGGAAGCTCCCCCGGAAGCTCCCCCGGAAGCTCCCCCGGAAGCGTCCACACTTGTGACGCCCGATAACGAACCCGGCGGTGACACCGCACAGGTCCAGGGCGGCGATGAGCAGGATGGTCACACCGGCGATTGCGGCCAGCAGGGGACCGCCGCGCACGACCGCCGGCCACGGGAGGATGGCGATGAGCACGTTTGAGGATGCGATCACCACGCTGGAGTCTGCGGTCACCGTCGGCATTCGCGGTACGGCGATGGAGGTACGGGGCCTGGCGCTGCACGTGGCCGACCTGCCGGCGCCGGTGGGGGCGACGGTGATGGTCCATCCCCGCCGCGGGGATGCTGCGCTGCCCGGCGAGGTGGTCGGTTTCGACGGCGATCGGACCATCATCATGCCTTACGGGGCAATGCAGGGCATCAGTCGGGGCGATCCGGTCACCGTCGAGCAATACGCGCAGGTGGCCACGGTGGGGCCGGGGCTGCTGGGCCGGGTGCTCGGGGCGCTCGGTGAGCCGATCGATGGCAGGGGGGCGCTGGATGTGATGCAGCGCCGGGCCCTGGACCCGCCGGCTGTCGATCCGCTGGACCGGCCGCCGATCGACACGCCGCTGTCAGTTGGCGTGCGGGCAATCGATGGGCTCTTGAGCATCGGCCGCGGCCAGCGGGTGGGCATCTTCGCACAGCCCGGGCTGGGCAAGAGCACGCTGATGGCGCAGATGGCGCGGCGGACGGAGGCGGATGTGTGCATCGTCGCCCTCGTGGGCGAGCGCGGCCGCGAGGTGCGCGACTTCATCGACAACCAGCTCGGGCCCGAGGGGCTGGCCAAGTCGGTGGTCATCGCCGCCACCGGCGATGAGCCGGCCCTCCGCCGCATCCGCGCGGCGAAGCTGGCGACCACGGTGGCCGAGAATTTCCGCGACCAGGGACTGGATGTGCTGCTGCTGATGGACTCGGTGACGCGATTCTGCCAGGCCCAGCGACAGGCCGGCCTGGCCGCGGGTGAACCGCCGGCGACGCGGGGCTACCCGCCAAGCGTATTTACCAGCCTGCCGGTGCTGCTGGAGCGCTCCGGCCGCACCTCGAAGGGGTCGATCACCGGCTTCTACACCGTGCTGGTCGAGGGCGATGAGGTCACCGACCCCGTGGCCGATGCCACGCGCGGCATCCTCGATGGCCACGTCCAGCTCAGCCGCGACCTGGCCAACCGCGGACACTGGCCGGCGATCGACGTGCTGGACTCGGTCAGCCGCGTGGCCCCGGATGTGACCGACCGGCAGCATCAGAGCGCCCGGACCGAGCTTCTGCGCATCGAGCACCACTACCGGCAGGTCGAGGATATGAAGAACATCGGCGCCTACGCGGTGGGCAGCAACCCGGATTTCGACCTGGCCATTGCCGCCCATCCGATGATCGAGCAGTTTCTCCAGCAGCCGGTGCGCGACCCCGAGCCGGCAGATTTTGCGCAGGTGCGCAAACAGATGCTCGCCATGCAGCAGCAGATCCAGCAGGCCCGTCAACAGCTCGCCGCTCAGCAGCGCCGCCAGGGGGCGGCCCCGTCGCGCACCTGATGGGCTGTTGAACGTCCAAGGAGCCCCATCCCGTGGCGGTGAAGTTCCGTTTCCCTTTGCAAGTGGTGCTCGATCACCGCAGCCGCATTGAAGACCAGCGCCGACGCGAGCTGGCCGAGGCCGAGGCCCGGCGTCACCAATGCCACGAGACGCTGCGGACGATGCAGCAGACGATCGTCGGGTCTCGAGGTCAACTGCGATCGGGCTTGCGGGGCCGGGTGGACATGAGGCAGGTGGCCGCGTTCGCAGGTTACAGCATCCAGGCGCGGGGCGAGGCGCAGTTGATCGTGCAGCGCCTGGCGCTGATCGAACGCGACATCGAGACCGCCCGGCAGCGCCTCGCCGACGCCGCGAGGCAGAGAAAGGCACTGGAATTGCTACGAGAGAAACAACTGGCCCAGTGGCAAAGCCGCCAGCAGCGCCGCGAGGTGGCCGAGCTCGATGAGATCGCCACGCAGGCCCACGCGCTGCGCTGCGGATTCGAGTCCGGCCACGGCCGGGAGACCCGAACATGAGAGCGTTCGCCACCGCCATCGTCATCTTCCTGCTGCTACACCTGATGGCCGCCAGCGGTGTCGTCGCCTGGCTCTACGCCAGCGACCGGCTCAATCTCGAACGGATCGAGCAGGTGATCGAGCTGTTCGGGCCGACCATTGCCCAGCAGCGTGCCAAAGCGGAGGCCGAGGCCGAACGCCTCGAAGCTGAGCAGCAGGCCCAGCGTGAAGAGGCGAGGCTGGAGGCCGTCAGCGAAGGCGTGGTCAGCGCAGCGGCCCTGGTCGATCACCGCCGCGCTGCGGAGGTGCTAGCGGCCGAGCGAATGGACAGGATCGACGAAGACATCCAGCGTCTGCGCCGGCAGATGACCGCCCGGGAACGCAGTCTCGCCCAGCAGATCGAAGAGTTCGAGGCCGAAGTCGAGGCCTTCGAACAGGCCAGGGAGGCCTACCTCGACCGGCTCCAGGATGAGGACTTCAGGCGCATCATCGACCTGCTTCAGCGCCAGCCGCCGGAGCAGGTCAAGGACCTGTTCCTTCAATACATCGAGCAGGGCCGGATGCAGCAGGTGGTCGATTATCTCAAGGCGATGCGGCCCGCGGCGGCATCGGACGTGCTCACGCGTTTCCGCCGGCCGCAGGAAATCGAGGCCGCAGCGACGTTGATCCAGGAACTCGAACGCCACGGCGCCGACTTCCTGCACACCCACATGGACGAGGCCGTTACCCGGTGATGAACCTGCAACCCGCATCCAGCGCGGCCGGTCCCCCGGCCCGTTCCCCTCGCGCTGCGGCCCCCGGTCAGGGGCCCATGCCGGTGTTCGACCTGCGATGGAACGCCGACGGTGCGGAGCCGCGATTCACGGTCAGTACCGGCCCGGCGGCACGTACCGCACAAATGGGCCAACCGGCGGCCAAGGGCGCAGATTCGGGCACCGGCCGCGCCCGCGATGGGCGTCAGGAACCGGCCAGCCGGTCGCAACGTTCGGAGGATGATCGTCGCCCGCGCGGCCGCGATGGAGAGGATGTCGGCCGGCAGCGCATCGATGACGAAACCGCAGAAGAAGGGCGCACGGATCCTGTCCGCCGAGCCACTGAAGATCGCGCTGAGTTGCAGGCTTCTTCGGGTGACGCAAAGCAGCAGTCACCGCAGTCAGAAGTGCGCAAGGACGATCAGGCTGACGATGCAGAGGGTGGCGGCGGGTCCGGTAACGCTTCGGAGGCGCAAGTCGGACACGGCGCTGCGCAACATCAGGGCGCAAATGGTGCTTCCCCAGGTGCCGGTGCGAAGATGCAGGCAGAGGGCGGCACGATCAGCGGCTCGGGCGCGGCGAACACTTCGGGTGGCGGCGATGCGGGCAGCGGGGGCGGCGCTTCGGCACAGAATGGCGCAGGAGGCGGAAAGCTACCTGATGATGCCCCCGGCCCGCAGGCACGGGCCATCACGGCCGCCGCAGTGAAGGGGCAGACCGCAGCGCAGGGCGCCGGCCTGGCGCAGGGCGCCACCTCAAGTGGTGCGGTGGCGACGGTGCAGGGGGCAGATGCGGCGGCTTCGATGACCGCCTCGGGCCAGGGTGGCGGCGGTGGGACAGCGACCGGTCAGTCGGCCAGTGCCGCCGGGGCCGAGCTTCGGCCGGCGATCACACTGCCGGAGACGATCAGCGAGGAGGACCGCCAGAACGTGTCGCGCGTGCTGCGCGCTGCCCAGACGGGGCTTCGCCAGCAGGGCGGGTCGGTGACGTTGCGGCTGATGCCGCCGGAAATGGGTGTGGTGCGTGTGCATATGCAGATCAGCGACGGCATCGTGCGTGCCCAGTTCGCTACGGATACGCAGCAGGCACGCCAGTTGCTTCAGCAGCACATGGAGTCGCTGCGCCAGGGGCTGGAGCGGCAGGGCCTGACCGTCGAGCGGCTCAACGTGCAGACCATGCCGCCATCCTCGGGCTCGGCCAGTGGCGGTACCCACGAGCGCGACGGTACCGGTCAGCACGACAGCGACGGTCGCAGCCGGGGCCAGCACGGTGGCCCGCCGCAGCAGGGCCGCGACCGCCAGGGAAGCCGCCAGATGCCGCAGCGATTCAACGAACTGCTGACCGACATGGAATGACCGCCCGGATCACGGGGCCAAGACCCAGGAGGCTCGCCGATGACCACCGCCGCCATTGCCGCCCCCGCGGCCGCCCACAACGCCCCGCGCACCAGCGCGTTCGGCCAGATGTCGACCGAGAAATTCGTCGGCGTGCTGATCGAGGAACTGCGGCAGCAGGACCCGTTCAACCCGCAGGACTCAACCGCCCTGCTCGAGCAGCTTTCCAGCCTGCGCAACATCGAGAGCCAGATGGACCTTCAGAACCAGCTCCGCACGCTGGTGTTGCAGAACCAGGTCAGCGCGGCGGGCGGCATGATCGGCAAGGTCATTCAGGGTCGGGACACGAACAACGATCCGGTTACCGGCCGCGTCAGTGCGGTGCGCGTGGCCGAAGGCAAAGCGATACTCGAGCTGGACACCGGCCGCACCGTCCCGATGGACAACGTCATGAAGGTTTCGGACATGGAGCAGGACCTCGTCGGCATGGCCGTCGAGGCCCAGCGCGGCGAGCAGACGGTGACCGGCATCGTCCGCAACGTGCACAGCGCTGGCGGCCAGGCAATGCTCGAACTCGACAGCGGCGCGACGGTCACCATCGAGCAGGTCAAGCGCATCTTCGATGCCGCGGGCCTGAACTGAGCCGGCCCCGCATTCCGCCCGTTGCCCGCGATGCCGTGGCAGGCAAGCCGGTGCAACGGGATTGGAGCCGATGCCTTGAGTGAACGCCTCGACATGCTGCGACTGCTCGAGCCGCTGGTGCGGCCCGATCGCCGCGACGGCGGTACCGGTGCCCCTGCCGTGCCCCTGGAACACGGCAGCTTCGAGCAGTTGCTCGAGCAGGCCCGCGCCGGCCCGGAAGCAAACCCGGCGTTGGACGCCTCGGCCGAGATGAGCGCCGCGGCACCGCACGGCGCAGCAGATGATGCCGTCGATGCGGCGCCGCAGGACGATCCACAAGGGACAAGGACGCCGGCGCCGCTTGCCGAACTGGCACGGTTTGAACGAATCGAGAATCCGACGTTGCGGATGATGCTTCAGCGCGGTGATGCCTCCGCAGACTGAGGCGATGCAGGCAAACCCCCGCGGCCGACATGGCCGCCATGAATCACACGGACGGCTGGTGCCCCCGACGGTCCTGCCGCCCCGGCGAAACCCGCCGGATGCTTACGGAGTGCGAACATGGGTCTGAATACCGCTTTGTTTACAAGCCTCTCGGGCATGACCAACCACTCGACGGCGATCAGCGTCACCGGCAACAACATCGCCAATGTCAGCACCAACGGCTACAAGGCCAGCCGCACGTTCTTTGAGTCGCAGGTCAGCTTCACACTCAACGGCGCCACCGCCCCGACCGACACCCTCGGTGGCAGCAACCCGTCGCAGGTGGGCATGGGCACGCGCATCGGCGCCATCGACCGTAACTTCACGGGCGGCACGCTCCAGACCACCGGGGTCAACACCGATGTGGCCGTCGATGGTGACGGCTTCTTCATTCTCGGCAAGGACGGCCGCCAGCTCTATACCCGGGAAGGCAACTTCAACGTCGATCGCGACTTCAACCTCGTGCTGCCGTCCCACGGCGGACTGGTGCAGGGTTACGGCGTCGATGACGATTTCAACGTGACCGACGTGTTGGGCAACATCCAGATTCCGCTGGGCAACCTCACGCTCGCCGAGCAGACCACGACGGTGCGGCTCGGGGGCAACCTCAACGCCGGTGGCGAGTTGGGCACGCGGGGAGCCCTGCTGGAATCCGAGCCACTGCTGACCGGCGGCGGCGCGATCGCCGATGCCGACACGCTGCTGACCGACTTGGAGGATTCCGGGGGAACATCGCTTTTCAGCGGCGGTGACATCCTGACCGTCTCGGATGTCAAGAAGGGCCAATCCACGCTGCCGCCAAAGACCTTCCAGGTCGGGCCGGACAACACCACGGCCAGCGATGGACACGGTCAGACGCTCGATGAGCTGATGGGTTTTCTGCGCGAGATATTCGGCATTCACGAGGACCTTGACCCGCCCGCGGGCGTGGGCATCGACGGCGACGGCCGGCTTCGAATCGAGGGCAATCCCGGCACGGCCAACGACCTGACCATCACCAGCGCCTCGATGGTCGTCAACAAGGGCGGTGCCGACCCGTCGATTCCCCTGAGCTTCAGCAAGCAACAGGCGGCCGATGGCGAATCGGTGCGCACCACCTACGTGGCCTACGACAGCCTCGGAAACGAGCTGACCATCGACCTGACCATGGTGCTCGAGGGCAGGGACAACAGCGGCACGCAGTGGCGCTACTACGCCGAGAGCGAGGATGACACCGACCTCGACCGCGTCGTGGGCAATGGTACGCTGCGGTTCGACAACAAGGGGGCGCTGGTCAGCGATGACGTGCAGAGCATCGTGATCCACCGCAACGACACCGGCGCATTCTTCGAGCAGCAGATCGACCTCGAGTTCACCAGCCCCGATGGCATGGTCTCGGCGTTGACCAACACCACCAGCCAGCTCAAGGCGATCTGGCAGGACGGCTCGCCCATGGGCACGCTCGAGACCTTCGACGTCGGGCAGGACGGCATCATCTGGGGCCAGTTCTCCAACAGCCTCAAGCGGCCGCTGGGGCAATTGGCCCTGGCCACGTTCGCCAACAACCGGGGTCTGACCGATGTGGCCCAGGGGCTCTATGACGTGTCGGCCAACAGCGGCCTGGCCATGGTCGGCCGGCCCGGCACCGGCGGCGCCGGGCGGGTGCTCGGGGGCACGCTCGAGCTGAGCAACGTCGAGCTGTCGCAGGAGTTCATCGACCTGATCACCGCCAGCACCGGCTACTCGGCCAACAGCCGCGTGCTCTCGACCAGCGACCGGCTGATCCAGGAACTTCTCTCGATCGTTCGCTGATGTGCCCAGTCGTCGGAGCGTGATGATGATCAGCCTCACCCGTCTTAACGGCAGCCGGTTCGTGCTCAACGCCGAGCTGATCCGCACCGTCGAGGCCAGCCCCGACTCGGTGGTCACGCTGGTCAACGGCGACCGGTTCATCGTGGCCGAGACGCCCGAGGAGATCGTCCGCCGCGCCATCGAATACGGCCGCGCCCTGCGGTCGATGCTGCCGCCAGACTGACGGCGGCGCGGCCCTGATGACATGACGTTGGGCAGATGACACGTCTGGCGGGGCGCCTTCACTGCTTCTCGCATTGCGGGGGCGGGAGAGGGGCTGGGCGGGGAAAGATGGCTTGCACGCGGCAAGCGTGCCTGCCCTCACCCCGCCCTCTCCCGGAGGGAGAGGGAGTTGCATTCAGACCAGGTCCATCCAGAGCACGAGAATGGCTGCCAGCCGCTCAGTCGGCGCCGGCCATTTCCTCGACGCTGGGGCAGGTGCAGACCAGGTGGCGGTCGCCGTAGGGGTTGTCCACGCGGCCGACGGGTGGCCAGAACTTGAACTGGCGCAGGCGCGGCAGGGGGTA
>PUMS01000240.1 GCA_003551485.1 Phycisphaeraceae bacterium
CAAAAATCTTGTCGCTCATGACGCCTCCCACTCTGCTGCAAGACGCTGTGCTGTCTCGATATCGCGCTGCTGCGTGCTCTTGTCGCCACCGCACAGAAGAATGACGATTTCGCTGTCGCGTTGCTTGAAATAGACACGATATCCAGGACCATGATGAATGCGCAGCTCGCTGACGCCTTGCCCTACGGGCTGGACATCCCCTGGCAAGCCATTGGCGAGACGGAAGACACGCGCCGCAATCAGCGCCTTGGCGCGTTGATCACGCAGCTTGCGTTCCCATTTCCGGTAGGTGTCGGTCTGTTTGATGTCGAGCATACATGCATCGTAGTTTAAACACTACAGACTTCCAACGATTGCCGTTCCCGGAACCTCGCTCCCGCGCCATCTCATAGGACTGTACAATTTCGTGTCCCGTCAGGCCGCCTTCCGCTCGAACAGCGCCCGCGCGGTGCTCATGCCGCGCAGAAACGCGATGTTGCGCGTCACGCAGTGCGCGGACAGATGCTCCGGTGTGCCGATCGCCGTGCTGAACTGCTGCAGCATCCGCGTGGTGGTGGCGACGAACGGCTCGGGATCGATGTTCAGCCGCTCCAGGATTTTCGGGGTCTCGTCCGGAATGTAGCCCTTCTTAACCAAAAGGTGACTGTCCACGCGAAGCTGCGATCCAACAGTACGTCGAACGCGAGGAAGCCCGCGAGCGCTTCCAGCAGGAAGCCTTGGCATCCTGGGCAGCCTACCAGGAAACCGGGCGCTACCTGACCGGCCAGGAAGTTCGGGCCTGGTTGAGCACCTGGGGCACCGATGACGAAAAGACCGTGCACAAGTGCCACGAGTCATCGTGACCGAAAGCGCTGCGGAAGGCTTGGAGCGCTGCCGGCCGTTTCTGGTCGCGAAGGTCCCGGAAGGCGCCCGGCGGGCCGGCCCGGCCATCGCGCAACACCTGCTGCTGGAGGGCGCCCCCGACATCGGCCGGCCGCTCCCGGAGACCCCTGAGCTGCGCGGGCGGGTGCTTGCCTTCGCGGACTCCGGGTAGGCGCGCCTGTACCTTGTCACCCCCCGGAGCGGCCATCGGTGGCCACCTTCCGCGGAATATGCATGGGTCGTCGATCAGGATGCCAGCAAGTCGAAGGCATCGCTTCGCGCGGCCTTCTTGTCGAAGGTCACAATGCAGTCACAACCGTTCCGCAGCGCACTTTTTGCGATCAGGAGATCCGGCAGATCCAACGGGTCGTTCCCAGCCGTCTGCAGCATCGCCTGCACGGCTTCGCGCTGTTCGAATTCGAGAACGGGCAATAACAACAAATCGCTGAAAACTTCAATGAGCTCGTTGCGCCCTACCTGGTAGGCGGACTCCAGTACCCAAATGCTTTCCAGCACGACGAGGAGGGGCACAAAATAGGTCGTGCGTTGCCGCTCAGCGGCCGAGAAAAGCTGCCGCACCTGCTGAGCTTGTGCCGGGTCATCATTCACCAGAAAGCGCACCAGCAGGTTGGTGTCGATCGCTTTCATGTCGTGCTTTTTTTCATCCGCTGGTGGATCGCAGCGTCCATCTCCGCCGGGGTCAGCGCCGGCTGTCCCGGCTTTCTGAGCCGCCCAAAGACCTCATCGACCCGACGCGTCACCGGCCTGAGGAGGACATCGCCAGCCTCGGTCAGACTGAAGTCGATCTTGTCACCTGCGTGCAGCAGCAGTTGCTCCCGGATTTCCTTGGGGATGGTGATCTGCCCTTTGCTGGTGAGAGTGGCTGTAGTCATTGCGATCCCCTTACTTTTTCCGTCTTCCTTACATGAGGGTAAGGAAATCGCGCTTACGAATCAACGATGGGCGCCCCCGATATCGGCCGGCCGTTCCCGGAAATACCTGAGCTGCGCGAGCGGATCATGGCCTTCGGGGACTCCGGATACGTGCTCCTGTACCGCCACGAACGCGCCGACGATACGGTCTATATCCTGGCGTTTCGCCACCCAAAAGAGGCCGGGTACTGAGAGGATACAGCGGCGCGGCCATCGCGGCTGGAAGGCGTCCCGCTTCAGGTGCACCTTGACGCGGATCACCTGCCGCTGTTCCGCACGCAGCATCGGCCCGACGGTGGCGACCAAGGATTTCAGGGTGGCGAACAGGGATCCCCGTGCGGTGGGGCGCGGGCGCGCGACCGTTCGGCAGGCACGGCTTCCGCGGGGCTTGCACCAACGCCCATCGCGGTAGCCGACCCGCCACCCGGGATGCGGCCAACGCCGACCCGCGTGGCGCGCGCCTACCACCCGCGGTGATCGAGTTCCAGCGCGAGCAGGCCCAGGGTTTCGTGCACGGCCCGCTCGGTCTTGCGCAGGTTGCCGGCCGACGGCAGCCAGTACGCCAGCGTGCGCACCCGCCCGCTGGCCGTCTTGAATCCTGTGGGGGCCTGAATCAGCGCAAGCCCCGCGCGCTCGAAGTCGTGAACCGTCTGAAGGGCGTGTCCAGCCGCCTGCTGTGCAAGGAGCGCCAGGACATCGCGCCCCGCTACTGGAAAGGCGCGCTGTGGTCGCCGTCCTACTTGGCCGGTAGCGGTGGCGGTGCATCCATTGCGATCATCCGCCAGTACATCGAACAGCAGCGGACACCACCCTGAAGACCCAGGGGCGGCTACGCCGTCCGCGCTATCCTTCCCCGCCCTGAAC
>PUMS01000215.1 GCA_003551485.1 Phycisphaeraceae bacterium
CCAGCTTCATCGCGCTTTGCTCGGCTGGTTTCGGCAAGCCCATCCAGTCCCAAATGGTGGTGCTGGGAGACATGAGCCTCGGCGGTACCGTGGTTCAGGTCCGAAACCTGGCCGAAAGCCTACAGGTGGCCTTCGATGCCGGCGGCAAGCGGATATTGCTCCCGATGTCCAGTGTGACCGACATTCCGAGCGTGCCCGGTGAGTTGTTTGCCAAGTTTCAGACGAGTTTCTACTCCGACCCGGTGGATGCGGTGTTCAAGGCACTGGGGGTGGAGTGATTCGTGCTTGGTGTGGGGTTTCCCCGACTGGTTGATGCAGTCGCTCAAAGCCGAACAGGGCTGCGTGCCGCAAAAATGCGGGTCCCTGGATCGAGGGAGAGGACACGATGCCATTGCAGAATCGGGTGAACCCGTGGGGCGAGATCGTCGTGACTGACGCCGGAACGGGGACTGTTTATGGGTAGCCGAGGTATTCATGAGCAAGGTGACGCGGTGTTGGTATACGCCGGAGTTCGAGGCTGAGCGGGGGGCTGGTGGAGCAGCCGGGCTACAAGATTTCTCAGCCCTTTGGCGCATGCGCGCCGGAATGGCGGCATCAGGTGTAACCGGTACGCGACCTTGTAGTCTAACGAGATAAGTTTGGCAGCGTAGGACTCTTCCGTGAATATTCCAAACCAACTCATTAAAGAAATTTGTCTTCGGCTTCTTATTCGAGGCAACCGAGAGTGGGATGGTAAAGAATCTCGACGGGTCGTTGCTGCATCACATGCATTATTGAAAACACACACAAACAAAGCAGATTTTAGAAAATTGGTGATTGCTGTATTTCGTGTAGGGCGAGTGATGGACTTCAGCTACGAAAAGCAGACCTATAAGCCTCCTGATTGGGAATCTTTCCGTGCAAGAATCAAAAAACTCATGGGCGATTCACGAGACAGCGATAGGGTAGATTTTTTTATCGAAAGGTTGCAAGGGGTGGCGGCAAGCCATTCTATCGAATCTCGGGTTGTAACTGACTGGGTAGAAGTGATAAACAGAATACAGAATAAGCATAACATAAATGTTTTCAATTTCGACCTTGACAAAAAACTAAAAATCGCTGAGACAATAGAAGCTCTCATAGAGGAACGCATCGAGCTGAAAGCGATTTGTGCAGCTACCGATATGGGTATTTCGATCGAGGATTTATCTACTTCGTTGGTGGCTTGTTTCAGAGATGTTAATTCTGTCGCTATTGAAAGAACCAGTCGACACTGCGGAAGAGTAGATATTTCACCTCAAGAGGCCCGTCAAAAAGTTCTTTCACTCTGCGACCCAAGAGCGGTGGATCAAATTTCAACTGAATTAGAAAAATATCCACATGATCTGTCCAAGGTCATTGCAAGGCGCTGGAGTAGCTTTCAAGAAGATGTGATTGCTGAAAGCTTATGGTCAAAAGGCATAAGAGGCACATCCGGTTCGGTTCGTGAAATGGTTATCTGCAAGATGGGCACCCATTATCGACTACTGTATAGATCGGATACGAATTTGAAATACCCATTTTTGGCATTCGGATTGCGGAGAGATTTGGTCTCGATGGTGGAGACAGCAAAGTCGCTTGTTTGTTGAAAGACGAAGTCCACCGCGTGGGGCAGTTTCGGTGGCTTGTCGCAGAATTGGATCGGATTGTCGTAATCGCCTAACGAGATGCTACGGTCGAAGCCGCTTGCGCTCTCACTCGACCGGTTGGATTGGGCATGGCGTTAGGTGGCCAGTGACTTCGGGTATGTTCAGACGTGATCGATATGGCCAGATGCCCCTGTTGCGGGACGGCTGCCGGGCCCCGGCGCAGCATTTGGTCCTGCCTGCGCGAGAAGCGGTGGGAGCTCGGCTGGGCGAGTAACACGCCCGCGTTTGGCACCCACGGTACGATCCGCGTCGGAGAAAGGAAGGCTCACCCGTTACACATCCTCCTTCCGCGGGTAGTTATCGCGCCATGCAGGCTCGTATTCCACCGTCTGCTTCAGTGGCGGCTGGACCTTGGTGACCTCTGCAACGTCCACGAAGCTGAGTCCGTAGGCCACCGTCAATCGGTCGAAATCGCCGCGAACCACGCCGGGAGCGACAAGATTGCTGGGCAGTTCGATGGTTCGCGGTTCTGCTTTGAGCCAGGTGTAACCCGGCTTGTGGCGCATCTCTCTGAGAAGCCTCTCGTAGAAAGGCATTCGAATCCCGCCGCCGCAGTAAAACGCCGGGACGCTACGAAGTCTCGTGCGGTCAACTGTACCCTCCATACCGGCCTTCCAGTAGGTTTCTTCCCTGACCTGTGTAAGGACCCGATTGAAGAATTCATGGTCGGGGCTCTGCTTTTCGTTCGCCAAAGCGACCTTGGCGCCCAACACGTACTCTGTGAAGGTGTCTGGGATCGGCGTCTCGCGGTCGGTCGCGAATTGGATCTGTTCCAGATCGCGGCAAATCCGTTCGGCGTGTTCCCTTTGTTGCAGCGCGCCGAGCCACCATTTGACGCGGTGACGATGCAGGTTCATCACGCCGTGTGGGCCGACACGAGAGGTGTAGAAACCGAACTTCCAACGGTTGGCCCGCTGCTTTTCAATGTAGAACAGGGACGAATCGATGGTGCCGGCCCCCACGTCGACCATCAAGAACG
>PUMS01000198.1 GCA_003551485.1 Phycisphaeraceae bacterium
CCCCGACCGTTGAAACGATGCCGTGACGTTCATTCCCATGGGTCTGCTCCAGGAACCACCACCCACGCCGGCAGGCGCCCGGCGCCGCCACACCCCGCGGACAGACTCGGCACCCATTGTACAAAACCGGACCAGACTGTCCTTCGGGGGAGCGGCCGCCAGCAAACGCCATGGCAGAAAGATTTCTTGCCACAGAGAACACCGAGCACACAGAGATCGGAGGGAGCGGCGGACAAACTCAAGAGAACGATCAATGACCTCAGTTCAAGCCGCGTGCGCGCATGACGGTCAGTGACGGCGATGGCCCAAGGGCCATATCATCCACTTCTGAAACATGTCAGCAGCGGTGAACATCCCAGGGGGGCGCAATAAGGGAAATGAAGTCCCTCGCAACCATCTCCCTCCGATCTCCGTGTGCTCCGTGTTCTCTGTGGTGAAACACTCTTACTGGAATTGCCATGACGGCCGTGGCCAGGGCAAAGGGCGCTGGACGTTCATCCGCCCGATGGTCATTGCTGCTCAGCGCGGCGGAGCCACTCGGCCTCGAGCGGTTGCTTGCTCTGGGCAAGCTCCTGGCGTTGCTGCTGGAGGCTGCGGGCCTGATCGGGGTCGCGGTAGCTGGCCGGGTCGGCCAGGCGGGCGTCGATCTCGGCGAGCTTGCCCTCGAGCTCGACGATGCGCTGTTCGAGTTGCTCATCGCTGAGCCGCGTGGTGGCGGCATCGCGGCCGTTGCGCCCGCCTGCCTTGCGGCCCGCCGCCTTGCCCGACCCGCGGGCGCGGCCGGGCGATGACTTGGGCCCGGCGGCCGCCTTGCTCCCGCCCTCGCCTCGACCGCCGTTGCCGCGCGGCGGGGCCGCACCGGCCGGGGCCTCGGCCCCAGCCCCCGGCGCCGCCTGCCCCAGCGCCGCCTCGGCGTCGCGCTGGTCGTGGTAGGCGCTGTAGCTGCCGTGGAAGAGCCGGGCACCGCCCTGGCCGTCGAGGATGATCAGGTGGTCGACCAGGTCCTCCAGCAGCATCCGGTCGTGGGTGATGAGGATCAGCGTGCCCGCCTTCTCCTTTCGCCGCTCACCGATGCGGCAGAAACGGCGAAGGCCATCCTCCAGCCGCTCGGCGCTGGGGATGTCCAGGTGGTTGGTCGGCTCATCGAGCACCAGCAGGTTGTGCCCACCGGCCACCAGGCCCGCCAGCCTCGCCCGGCTTCGCTCACCGCCCGAGAGCATGCCCAGGGTCTTGTCCTGCTCGAGGCCGCTGAACAGAAACGCACCGGCCAGGTCGCGGGCCTCCTGCTCGGTGCCGTTGGGCACGAAGCGGCGGAGGTAGTCGACCACCGTCAGGTTCGGGTCCACTTCATCGTGTAGCTGGCGGTAGTAGCCCACCTCCACGCCCGAGCCGACACGCACCGTGCCGGCATCGGGCTGCATCCTGCCCAGCAGGCACTGCACCAGCGTGGTCTTGCCCGCGCCGTTGGGCCCGATAATGCCCAGCCGCTGGCCGCGCTTCAGTGACAGGTCCAGCCCGGCGAACAGCGGCTTGCCGTCGTAGCCCTTGGCCAGGCCCTCGGCACTGATGACTACGTCGCTGCACCGCGCAGGCTCGCGCAACGTCATGTTCAGCGCCTCCAGCTCGATGGGCCGCTCGAGCTGCTCATCGCGAACGAACCGCTCGAGGCGCTTTTCGCGACCCTTGGCCTGCCGGGCACGCTGGCCGGCGCGGTAGCGGTCGATGAAGGCCTGCTCCTGGCGGATGCGCACCTGCTGGCGCTCATACGCCCGGCTGAGGGCGAGCTGGCGCTCGGCCCGCTGCTGGCGGTACTGCTGGTAGTTGCCCGGGTACTCCTCCAGCCGGCCGTTGACCAGTTCGTAGATGCGGCACACCACCCGGTCCAGCAGCCAGCGGTCGTGGCTGATGAGCACCACCGCGCCGCTGTAGTCGCGAAGGAACTGCTCGAGCCACTCGCGGCCGGCGATGTCCAGGTGGTTGGTCGGCTCATCCAGCAGCAGCACCTGCGGATGGGCCAGCAGCAGCCGGGCCAGCGCCAGCCGCCCCTTCTGCCCGCCGGAAAGGTCGGCGACCTTGACGTTGAAGAGGTTGTCGGTCAACCCCAGGCCGTGCAGCGTGGCCTCGACCTGGTGCTCGACGGCATAGCCGCCGGCGGCCTCGATCTGCTGCTCGAGCCGCTCGTACTGCTTCATCAGCCGATCGAGCTGTTCGCCGTCGGCCTCGGCCATGTCGTGGGCGAGGTCGTGGGCCTGCTCGTGCAGGGCGGCGAGGTGGGCGAAGGCATCGCAGGCGGATTCGTATAGGGTCTGCTCGGGGTCGAGGTCAGGGTCCTGGGTCAGGTAGCCGATGGAGGCGCCGCGGGCGAGTTGCACCTGCCCGGCATCGGGCCGCAGCGATCCCAGCCCGGCGCAGAGCTTCAGCAGCGTGGACTTGCCGCAGCCGTTGCGGCCCACAAGACCCACGCGCTCACCCTCCTGGAGGGTGAAGCTGGCGCCGTCGAGCACCTGGTGGTGACCGAAGGCAAGCGAGACGTTGGCTGTAGTGAGGATGGCCATGGGTCGATAAGCCTAACAGAAGGTCACCGGGGACCGCCGCCCCCCGCCGCACCCGCTGCCGGAATGAAGTCGCCGAGGGTCGATGAGTTTTCGACGCAATCTCCTGATTATTGTGGCCCACGGGCTGCGAAGCGATGCCCTGGGCGATGCCGCGGCCTGGCCGCTGAGCACGCCCCACTTGCAGTCCCTGGCCCGCCACGGGCTGCGACTGACCGCCACCACCGCATGCCCGTGCGATCCCGGCGCCGCCATCAGCCTCTACAGCGGCCTGCACGCCCGCCAGCACGGCCACGTCCACCCGCATAACGGGCCAATCCGCTGCGGTGGCTGGGCCGCAGCGCTGGCTGCCGAGGGCTACCATCTGGCCGGTGTCGGCCGCATCCACCCCATCGCCCATCACCTGGCCGAGGTCGAGCGGGTTCACGACGTCAACAGCGACGACTTTGCCACCTGCGCCTACCTGCGGGCCACGCGGTCCCGCGGCCTGACCGCTGCGCTGCTCCAGCAGCGCCGCCAGCGCCGACGCTACGGCCCCTTCGAGCCCGACCGCCTGCTGATCGAGCCCGGCGATGATGTCGATGGCTTCATCGCCCACCGTGCCGCGGCGATGCTCTCGAAAATGCCGCCGGACAGGCCCTGGGCGCTGATCGTGGCCTTCACCGGCCCGGGCAACGAACTGCCCGCCCCGACCATCAGCGGCCAGATCGTCGACCCGGCGGCACTGGAAGACGGATTCATTCCTGTCGACTTCAAGACCGTCGATGTCCTGGCCGAGCTCGATCACCCCCGCACGCTGCTTCAGCGGCTCAGCCCGGCCCAACTGGCGCGCATCCGCGCCGACTACCTCGGCCGCATCAGCCTGCTGGACTTCGCCATCGGCCAACTCCGCGCTCTCACCATCCAGCGCGCCGACAGGGAGCGGACGTGGACGCTGCTCACCGCCGATCGCGGTTACCTGCTGGGCGAGCACGGGCTGGTGGGCCACCGCTCGTTCCTGGCCGGCGCGGTGGATGTGCCGCTGATCATCGCCGGCCCGGCACCGCTGAACCTGCCCTCGCCCGCGGGCCTTCGGCTGAGCAGCGTGGATGTGGCGGCGACGATCGCCGAACTCGGCGGCGGCGAACTTGAGCCGGCCTCGGTAGGCCGGTCGCTGCTGTGCATGATCCGCGGCCAGCCGTTTCAGACCCTCACCACCGGCGCCTGCCTCAGCGAGTTCTCCAACCGCCTGCTGCTCCAGACCGAGCGCTACAAGGTCAGCTTCCGCGTCGAGACCCAGGTGCCGCTGACCCTGTTCGACATGAAGCGTGATGCCGAAGAACTCGACAACCTCGTCGCCACCGCACGCGGCCAGGGCCTGCTCGACGGCCTCCGCTGGCGCCTCGGCGATGCGCTCATGCCCCTGCGCGCCGCCACCTGAGAGCAGGCACCGGGCCCCGGAACGAAGCGCGTCGGGTGGGTAGAGCGAGGTCCGCCGAGCCTCGCTTTATCCACCCCACGGCGTCATCCCTCTCCGTCGCCGCCTTGGCAGGGCCCGTTGACACCCCCACGCCCACCCTCCTAACGTCCGGTGCATCGCCGCGTCCCACGGGCGGCGTCGGGAGAGGCGGGGAGCCTTCCTTCCGGGGGGCCTTCCTTCCGGGGGCTTGCCGGGGCCTTCCGGGGTCGGGGGACACGAGACCGCCCATGACACAGCATCCCAGGCCAGCCACGCTCGGACAGTTGAAGGAAACCCCCTACCGCTATCGCTCGGTCAAGCAGGAGCTGCGTGAGAACCTCATCCAGCGTCTGCAAGGCGATCAGGAGATCTTCCCCGGCATCGTCGGCTACCGCCACACGGTGCTGCCGCAGGTCATCCACGCCATCCTCTCGCGCCACGACATGCTGTTTCTGGGTCTGCGCGGTCAGGCCAAGACGCGCATGCTCAGGATGCTTCCCGAACTGCTCGATGAGTGGATTCCCGTGCTGGCCGAGGTCGAGATACCCGACGACCCGCTCTGCCCCATGACCAGCATGGGCCGCCGCGCGGTGCAGCAGCGCGGCGATGATGCGTCCATCCGCTGGATGCACCGCAGTGAGCGCTACCACGAGAAGCTGGCCACGCCCGACGTCACCATCGCCGACCTGATCGGTGAGATCGACATCATCAAGCACGCCGAGGGCCGGTACCTGTCCGATGAATCGACCATGCACTTCGGCCTCATCCCGCGGACCAACCGCGGGCTGTTCGCCATCAACGAACTGCCGGACCTGGCGCCGCGCATCCAGGTGGGGCTTTTCAACGTGCTCGAGGAGCGCGACGTGCAGATCCGCGGCTATCCCATCCGGCTCAACCTCGACGTCTGCCTCGCCTTCAGCGCCAACCCCGAGGACTACACCAACCGCGGCCGGATCGTCACCCCGCTCAAGGACCGCATCGGCAGCGTCATCCGCACCCACTACCCCCAGACCACCGAAGAGGCCATGGCCATCACCCGGTCCAACGCGTGGCTGCAGCGCGGCGGGGAGATGCCCAAGGTCGAGATTCCCCCCTTCCTCATGCGCATCGTCGAGGATGCCATCGCCCTGGCGCGCACCAGCTCGCACATCAACCAGGCCTCGGGCGTGAGCGTGCGGGCCTCGATCGCCTGCGCCGAGAACCTGGTCAGCAGCGCTGAACGCCGTGCCCTGAGCACCGGTGAGAAGCGCATCGTGCCGCGCATCTGCGACCTGCACCACCTGGTGGCCTCCACCCGCGGCAAGATCGAACTGATGCTGGCCGAGGATGGCTCGGCCAGCGAGGACCGCGTGGTCGAGACGTTGCTGGGCGAGGCGGTCAAGCAGGTGTTCAACGAGGTGGCCGATGCCGATGACTACGAGGGCATCATCGATGCCTTCGCCAGCGGCCTGACCCTGGTGGTGGACGATGAACTGAGTGCCCAGGAGCAGGTGGCGAACATGAAACTGGTCGAGGGCCTGTACCCCGCCGCGCGCGACATCGCCCGGCGGCTCGAGCTCGACCCCGACGACCCGCAGATGGTGGCCACGGCCGGTGAGTTCCTGCTCGAGGGCCTCTACGTCAACAACCGCCTCAGCAAGCACGCCGGCCCCGAAGGCACCGGCTACCGCCGCTGATCCGGCCGCCCCGCCCGTCGCTTCCGCCGCGCGCAGTGCAGAAGCGAAGCCGCGACGCCGGCCCATGCTGCTGGACCGCACGCCGCGGCTTTCTCCCTCTCCGCTCCGCCCCGCATCGCTCGGTTATCCATCGCCACGTTCTGGCCCCCCGTTCACCCACCGCGGGGTAGCCGGCGCGGACCCGCGCTCGGGCGAAGCGGGGGGCACCGGTGGCGGTCCCGGTGGGCGTCGGGGCGCACCGCTCAATGCAGCGTCGGCGATGCCAGACCGGGTGAGCGTAGAAGGTGACGATCTGAGGGGCAACGCCTGAAGTGGAAAACCTGTCGGTATCTGTCGGTAACCCGCTGCTACAGGCCGCAATGTCTGCCGGGCCTCTCCATTGTGCCCAGATCGCCCGAATTGCGTCGCCTACCGTCACAGCGCTCAGGAAACAGCAGGGGATAGGGTAGGGCAAACACAGCCGATCCACTGCCGCCCGCTCCTGACCCTGTTCCGTCGGGGGCTGCGACGTGATGAATGGGGTACCGGCGGACAAGCCGGCAGGGCCAGTCGGCTTGGCGGGGTCGCATCGGCGATACGCGGCATCGCGCCCCGGCGGCTCGATCGCTGCCACGCGCAGTCCACAGGCACCTTCTGCTGGGCCAGCCACACCTGACCCGCCCTGTTGGTTGAAAGTGTCGGTCACCCTCCCCGGAAGACATCAGCCGCGATGTGGTCGGCTGCCCGCTCCGGGCGCGGCCGCCGGCCTGTAACTCCGTCAGCGTCGCGCGGCAGCGATGCGCTGGACATGCTCCGCGGCGTGCCACACCCCACGGCTGAACGGGCTGTGCAGCGGGCGAAGGCGGACGAAAGCCGTGCTGTCGGCCTCGAAGGCGATGTCGCAGACCTTGGCCGTCGTCCCCCCGTTGAGCGTCGTGACCGTATCGCCTTTCTGAATTTCAACCCCGTTCAGATCACAGGCCTTGTTCGAATCAGTGGTATCAGACATTACGGCGTCTCCCTGCGGGATCGCGGAATCACAGAACCCCTTATCCTAGCGCGGCCAACGGCCGATTTCCCGTCTAGAATCCGGTCGTCGGGATGCGAGGCCACCGGGGCACGGCACAGGCTCATGACGGCCCTCCCGGCCTCAAGGCGCTTCGCAAAATCGGAAAAAAGTCGTAATCTGCGCAACGATATGGTGGAAGAAACCCAATCACGTATCAGACGTTCCGCCAAGCGGATCAAGGCCCACCTCCGGCACGTCGCGCTCACACGCATGCCCGTGCGGCTGACCAGCGGTGGGCTGACCCGCAACCGCATGGTCCGGCGACTGGGCATCACCCGACGCGACATCATCCTGCCCGACCTGCCCGATGCCCTTGATGGCCTGCGCATCGGCCACCTCAGCGACCTGCACGTGGGCGACCTGATCCCCCCGCAGCGCCTGCCCGAGATCATCGCCGCCGCCAACGCCCTCGAGGCCGACCTCATCGCCGTGACCGGCGACCTGGTCGACCTGCATCTGAAAGTCCTGCCGCAGGTGGTGGCCGCCCTGGCCGACCTCGATGCGCCGCTGGGGGTCTATTACGTGCTGGGTAACCACGACCACCTGGTCGACGGCGGGCAGGTCGCCGCCGCGCTGCGAGACGCGGGTCTGAACCTGCTGGTCAACGAACAGCGGATGGTGGATGTGCGCGGCTGCGCGATCCGTGTGTCGGGCATCGACTTTGCGCACAGACCTATAGATCTGACCCGTCTGGTCCGACGCGCCATTCAGCCGCTGCATCAGCGTCCGGTGGCGGACCTGAGCCTGCTGCTGAGCCATCATCCCGACGGCTTCGACCCCGCCTGCCGCCACGATGTGGACCTGACGCTGGCCGGCCACACCCACGGCGGGCACTTCACGCTGTTCAACGGCCGCGGCAGGAAGGGCTCACTGGGCCTGGGCAGCCTCGCCTTCCGCTACCCCCGCGGCCTCTACCGCCGCGGCCACCGCTACCTCTACGTCACCACCGGCGTGGGAAGCTGGTTCCCCGTCCGCTTCAACTGCCCCCCGGAAATCGCCTGCCTCACCCTCCGCAGCCAGGCTGACGCCGCCGTGGACCTCAGCCACCCGTAGGCCGCAGGTCATTCGCCGTCGGGGCGCTGCAATTCAACCGGTCGCGGGCACGAATCCCCATCAATCCGCCGGCACGCAGCGGGTGCGGGCCCAGCGGCGGAGTTCCTCGATGCGCTCGGCCATGGTGACCGACAGCGGGGGCGACTGCTTAAGGGCCGCGGCGATGCGGTCGGTGTCGAGGTCGGCCTTCTGCGACCAGGCCTCGTGCAGGGCCGAGACGATGGCCTGTTCGATCTCAGCGCCGCTGTAGCCCTCGCTGGCCTCGACCAGGCGGTCGAGGTCGAAATCGGTGGGGTTGCGGTTTCGCTTCTTGAGGTGGATGGCCAGGATGCGGCGGCGGGTGGCCTCGCGGGGCAGGTCGACGAAGAAGACCTCATCGAACCGGCCCTTTCGCAGCAATTCCGGTGGCAGGGCCGAGATGTCGTTGGCCGTGGCGACCAGGAACACCGGCGCCTGGTGTTCCTGCATCCACGTCAGAAGCGTGCCGAACATGCGCTTGGCGATGCCGCCATCGTTGGCCTGGCCCGAGGCGGAGGCAAAGCCCTTCTCGATCTCGTCGACCCACAGCACGATCGGGCTCATGGCCTCGGCCTGCGACAGGGCCTGGCGAAGTCGGCGCTCCGACTCGCCCACGTAGCGGTCGAACAGGGCGCCGGGGTCCAGCCGCAGCAGGGGCCGCTGCCAGGCGGTGGCGATGGCCTTGGCGCACATGCTCTTGCCGGCGCCCTGCACGCCGAGCATGAGCAGGCCGCGCGGCGGCTTGATGCCGAACTCGGCCGCGGCCTTCGTGTCGCCCTCCTTCCTCATACTCAGCCAGCGCTTGAGTTGCTTGAGCCCGCCGATGCTCTCGAGGTCCACCGGCGTCTCGACGTACTCGAGCACCCCATCGGCCTTCAGCGCCTGGCGCTTCATGGCCAGGATGTGGTTGATGTCATCGGCGGTGAAGGCGCGGTCCTCGGCCACGGCATCGGTGATGATCTGCTCGGCCTCGCGTCGGGTGACGCCGCGCAGGTTCTTGAGCACCGTCTGGAACTGGCTGCGGCTGATGTCGATGCGGATGGCGTTCTCACGGTGCAGCTTGCGCAGCGTCTGACGCACGAGCTGCTCGAGCTCGGTCTCATCCGGCAGCGACAGCTCCATCGCCGTCGCGTGGGCGTTGACGATGGGCGGGACCTCGCTGTGGTGGTCGACCAGCACCAGCGTCCGACCGCGGCGGCGGGTGTGCTCGATCAGGTCGCGCAGGGCGCGCAGGGCGCAGGGGTCGTTCTCCAGCGAGCCGATCACATCGAGCAGGTAGGCGATCTGCCAGCTCTCATCGCGGCAGAGCCAGACCATGGCCGCGGCGGGGTTGGTCGTGTCCGGGATGGGCCGCGGGTCCTGCTCGGCATAGAGGCCTTCGTGCACACCCAGGGTGTGCGACCAGCCCAGCAGCTTCGCATTGGTCCGGGTCATCGCCGCCTGCCGCACCAGCAGCAGGGCCTCTTCCTCTTCGGTGGTGGGAATGAGGATGCAGGTGTGCTGGGCCTTGATCAGGCGGTCGAGTGCGATCAGGTCATCGTCGTGAGCGCTCATGGCGGGCTCCTCGGCGTCGGGTGGCAGTTGGCAACGTTTCCATCGCCAGTTTACCCGCTGTGGCGGGCGGCCACCCGCCGGGGCATTGACGTTCAACATTCTTAAATACAGACACTTACAGACATCCGGCTCGGCAGTTGGCCGCCGGGGGCGCAATTTTCGGCTGCGCGGTAGCCGGGAGCGCGGGACGGGAATAGACTCTGGAGGCGTGCAAAACGTTCATAACGTTCGAAACGTCACCCGGAGTCCCCCACATGAACCGACGCCACCAGACTCCCCGCCGCGTCCTCATCGTCGGCGCCGGGCCCGGCGGTCTCGCCACCGCCATGCTCATGGCCCGCGCCGGCGCCGAGGTCACCGTCCTCGAACGGCTCGACCGCATCGGAGGCCGAACCGCCACCTTCCGGGGCGAACACGGCTTTTGTTTCGACATCGGCCCCACCTTTTTTCTCTACCCGCGCATCCTCGAGGAAATCTTTCAGGCCTGCGGCACGCGGCTCGCTGATGAGGTCGAACTGACCCGCCTCGACCCGCAGTACCACCTGCGGTTCGAGGATGGCGCCAGCCTTCTGGCCACCGCCGACCCGCAGCGCATGAAGCGGCAGATCGCGGCCATCGCACCCGATGATGCCGACGGCTTCGACCGGTTCATGGCCGACAACCGCCGCAAGTTCGCCGCGTTTGCTCCGATCCTCCAGCGGCCGTTCAACTCCGCGCTCGACCTGCTGCATCCTTCGCTGCTGAAGGCGGCCTGGCACGTGCGGCCCTGGGCGAGCGTCGAGGGCGACCTGAAGCGATACTTCAGCGACCCGCGCGTGCGGCTGGCGTTCTCATTCCAGGCCAAGTACCTGGGCATGTCGCCGTTCCAGTGCCCCAGCCTGTTCACGATCCTGTCGTTCCTCGAGTACGAACACGGCGTGTTCCATCCCACCGGCGGCTGCGGCGCGGTGATGGAGGCCATGGCGCGGGTGGCGCGGCGGATGGGGGTGCGGTTCCAGCTCGGTGAGCCGGTCGAGCAGTTGATGTTCCAGGGCCGGCGCTGCATCGGTGCACGCACCGCGGCGGGCACCTACCCGGCCGATGCCATTGTCGTCAATGCCGACTTTGCCCACGCGATGAAGCACCTGGTGCCCGACCGGCTGCGGCGCCGCTGGACCGATCGGCGGATCGAGTCCAGGCGTTTTTCCTGCTCGACCTTTATGCTCTACCTCGGCCTCGATGGCCTTGAACGCGACCTGGCCCATCACACCATCTTCCTTTCAAGCGATTACCGCGAGAATATCGCCGACATCGAGCAGCACCGCCGACTCTCAGACAACCCCTCCTTCTACGTGCAGAACGCCTGTGTCACCGACCCGACACTGGCGCCGCCGGGTTGCAGCACGCTTTACGTGCTGGCGCCGGTCAGCCATCAGCACCCGAACATCGACTGGCAGCGCGAAGCGCCGCGCTATCGGACGGTGATGCTGCAGCGGCTGAGGGCGCTGGGAATAGAGGATATTGAGCGGAGGCTGCGCTTCGAGAAGGTGTATACCCCCGATGACTGGCAGGCGCAGATGGCCATCCACCGCGGCGCCACGTTCAACCTCGCCCATACGCTTGGTCAGATGTTGCACCGGCGGCCGCACAACCGCTTCGAGGACCTCGATGGCGTCTACCTCGTCGGCGGTGGGACGCATCCGGGCAGCGGCCTGCCGGTGATCTTCGAATCGGCACGGATGAGCAGCCGTCTGATCTGCGAGGACATCGACCTGCACCCCTATCCCGGTGGCGTCGGGCGTAACGTCGCCACCGAACCCGCCGTCCCCGCCGCGTCCACCACGCAGACCGCTGGAGCTGACATGCATGTCCCCGCGACCTGAGCCCATCCTCACCTTACCTGATGCAGGCCCGCCCACGGCCCATACCGGCTTCGCCGAAGTGGCCGAAGCGATCGGTCGGGCCCGCCGGGCACAGCGCCACTGGGCCGTGAAGGCCATTGGCCATCGCCTGCGGCCGATCCGCAAACTGCGCCATCTCCTGGCCGAAGAGGCCGCATCCATAGCCGCGACGGTGGCGCGGTCGAAGCAGCAGGGCGGTGCGGCACAGACCATCGCGGCGGAACTGATGCCCCTGGCCGCGGCCTGCCGGTTCCTCGAGAAACGCGCTGCGGCCGTCCTGCGGCCGCGATATGCCGGGCGCGGCCGGCCGCTGTGGCTGTGGGGCAGCCGGCTGAAGCTCCACCGCGAGCCGCTGGGTGTGGTCCTGGTGATCGCACCGTCGAACTACCCGCTGATGCTGCCGGGCATCGAGTCGGTCATGGCCCTTGCGGCGGGCAACGCGGTGGCGGTCAAACCGGCGCCGGGCTGCGGCGAGCCGATGCACCGCCTGCGTGAGATGCTCATCCGCGCCGGCCTGCCGGAAGAACTGATGGTGGTGCTGGATGAGAGCCCGCAGGCGGCGAGGGATGCGATCCGGCTGGGAGTGGATACCGTTCGACTCATCGGCTCGGCGGCGACGGGCACTGCGGTGCTCGGCGAACTGGCGCAGGGGCTGACCCCCGCGACGATGGAGCTTTCCGGGTGCGATGCCGCGTTCGTCCGGGCGGATGCCGACGTGCCGCTGGCCGCCGCGGCCCTGGCGATGGGGATCACGGGCAACGGCGGCTGCACCTGCATCGCGCCGAGGCGCATCTTCGTCCACCGCGAGGTGGCGGCCGCGCTGATGGAACTTCTGGCCCGCCGGCTCGAGGCGGCCGGACCGATCGCCATCGCCCCGCACCTGGCGCCGCACATCGAAGGACTGGTGACTGCATCGCTGGCGGGTGGCGCCCGCATCCTCTGCGGCACGCTGCCCGAAGGTGCGACGATGCGGCCGCTGCTTCTGGCCGATGCCGACCCATCCATGGCCCTGTTGAAGGCCGACCTGTTCGCCCCCGTGGCCGCGGTCGTCACGGTGGACGGCGATGATGCCGC
>PUMS01000001.1 GCA_003551485.1 Phycisphaeraceae bacterium
ACAGCAGGTCCAGGCCGATCGCCACGGCCAGGACGCCGAACACCGCGATCTCGAACAGGCAGAAACCGGCCAACAGCCCGTGGCAGCGAAGCCGCCGACGCGTGCGGACCACCATCTCGCGGAGGTCGCGGGCATCATCGATCGGTTGAAGGGCCTGCGTCATGAGTTGTCTCCGGTAAATCAGCCGGCCGGCCGCAGCGGACCGGTCAAGCGCGGCGGAACACCTCCAGCAACCCGGTACGCTGAATCAGCCCGCGCCATACCCCCCTTCCGCCACCCAGGCCGCGCCGGCGCTCGGCGCCGGCCTCCTCGCCGCCGGTGCGCAGCGTGGCCAGCAGGAACTCGATGCCGATGATCGCAAACAGCGCCCAGATCAGGTAACGCCAGATCTCCGAGCGCTGCCGCAGTTGCTCGATGATCAGCGGATCCTGCGGTGAGGCGCGCAGGTACACCGGCTCGATGGGCGCCAGGGCCTGTCGCATCTGCGGCTCATCGAGCATGGTCAGGTCCGCCTGCTCGATGCGGGGGCTGACGGCAAAGCCCAGCGTGTGCGCTGCCGCGTTGTTGCCCGCGCCGGCCTCATCGGGCGGGGTGATCTCGAAGCGGTAGTAGCCCGGCCGCTGTGTCTGTTGAAGCGCTGCGCTGAAGCCGTAGGGCGAGCGGCGAAGCGTCAGGCCGATGGGGCGGCCCTCGGGGTCGATGGCCTCGACTGTCGATCCGGCCATGTCGGCCGAGAGCTGGACCGTCGCCGGCCGGCCCGGCTCGACGGTGCCGGCGGTATGCACCTGCCCGCCGCGGCGAACGTACTCGACCCCGCGCAGCAGCAGTGGCACGAACGCCGGCCGCGTGGGCAAGTTGGACCAGTCGGCGGTGGCGGGGAAGCCCGCGATGAGGATGCGCCCGCGTCCCAGCGACATCTCTGCCAATACCGCCGAGCCATCGGCCAGCGTCAGCAGCCTCTGGCCGCGGCCGAGCAGTTGCTCGGCCCGGCCTTCCTGGACCTGGACGTGGATGGGGAAATGGCGGGCGATGCGGATGCCGGCCAGCGGCTCGACGTCGCGGTCGCGCTGCTCATCGAACACCCGCAGCACGGGGTGAGAAAGGTCGATGCCCCCCAGACGCCGACGGCCGCGCTCATCGTCGATGTCACCCTGCGGCGGGCGCATTTCGATCGGCGAGCGGACCGCCCCGCCGGCTCCGGTTTCACTGAGCAACTGCTGCTGGTACGCCGCCGGATCGACCGCAGCGCCGGGGAAGATGATCAGCCCGCCGCCTTCCTCGACGAAGCGCTTGAGCATCGCCCCGCGTGATGCATCGAGCGGCACATCCGAGAGGATCACCACGTGCGCTTCTTCCAGCGCGCTGCGGTCGAGGCGGCGGTAGGCCACCTGGCGGATGCGCAGCGTCTCGGCGATGCGTTCTTCGGCCGCGGCGGCGATGCGGCCGGCCTCGAGCGGGGCGCGCAGCGCGGCGGTCAGGTACGAGCTTGCCCGCTCACCGCGGTGGCCCGATTCCGGCCCGGTCACCAGCAACACATCCAGCCAAGGCTCAACGTTGAGGCAGAAGTAGAACACATCATCATCGGGAAAGTCATCCGGGTCCAGCTCGAACCGGCCACGCACCAGCCCCGCCCTGCGCGGCGTGAAGGTGAAGGCGTGATCGGCCCGTTCACCCGGCGGGATGCTCAGGCGTACCTGCTGGCGCTGCTCATCATCCAGAAACAGCCGCAGCGTCCGCTCGATCGTGCGGTCGGCAGCGCCGTTGTGGACGCTGGCCACCAGTTGCACGGGCAGTTCGACCACGGGCCGGTCCTGTGCCGGCGGCTGGCCCGTGATGGCGGCATTGACCGGCGGCTCGGCCGGGCCGACGTTGACCACCACCAGCCTCGCCTCGGGGTCGAAGTCGGCCGCGATGCTGCGGTCATCGAACCCGGCCATGGCCTGGCGCTGGCCATCGGTGATCATGTAGACGATGCGCGGACCGTGGGGCCGCGGCTCGGTGGCCTCGCGCAGGGCGCGGGCCAGGTCGCTTCGCCCGCTGGCCAGCTCCATGGCGTGGACCGCCGCGAGGATGCTCTCACCGCCGCCGGCGAAGCCGCTGTGGACGATCCGCGGCGCATCGCCGGCGCGCACGAGCGTGACATGGTCGTCGCTGCGCAGGGTCTCGATGATGCCCTCGGCGGCGATGCGGGCGCGTTCGAAGCTGGTGGTGCCGCCGCTGCGAAGGGCCATGGTCGCGGCGGCATCCACGATCAGCACCACGTCCCGGCCCGAACCCTCGCCCAGCAGCCCCCCGAAGCGGTCGACCATCGGCCGGCTCAGGGCCATGATGATCAGAATCACCGCCAGCGCCCGCAGCAGCATCAGCAGCCACTCCAGCAGCCGGATGCGGCTTCGCTGCTTCATGTAGCTGTCGAAGAGGAAGCGGAAGGTGCTCAACTCGATGGTGCGCAACCGCTGAAGCGTGATCAGGTGCAGGATCACCGGGATCAGCGCCAGGGGCAGAAACAGCAGCAGCAGCGGGTTCAGCGTCACCGCGTCACGGTCTCCAACTCTTGAGCCAGGCTCTCATCCACGCGCTGCGAGGCTGCGCGAGCGCTTCTCCAGGTAGGCGCGCAGCATCTTCTGGCACGGTTCACTGG
>PUMS01000476.1 GCA_003551485.1 Phycisphaeraceae bacterium
CCTGGCGACGCTGTGGCGGGCCGCTGGGTCGACGCCCCGCCGCGCCCTGGCGCTGCACCGCCTCGGCAGATCGGTCGGGGTAGCCGCCGCCGCCACGGCCGTCGCTGGGGCGGCCGGTGCGTCGGGCTTCCTGGGCCTCGGCCTGGCGTCGCAGGGCGGCAGCGCGGCGTTCGTACTCGGCCCGGGCCGCCTCGCGGTGACGTCGCTCGGCGGGGGTGAGGCCCTCGGGCTCATCGTAGTCGGGGGCATCGAAGTCGCCGCGCTGCCCACGCCGACGCGCCAGCTCCCGCAACTGCTGGCGCCGCCGCGCGGCAAGCTCATCCATGGAGGGGTTCTGCCCACCGGAGCCGCTCGAGCTGCCCGATGAGCCCTGCTGCTCGCCCATCTTTCTGATGAGGCTGCTGATCCAGCCGAAGACCATCAGCAGGACGAACAGGGCGAGGATGATTTCAAGATGCATAACGGGCTCCTGTGTTCGACCCTGCGTTATCCGCGGCGGGTTCGCGGCCCCGTCCGCGGACCGTCATCGCGGCCCCGCCTCATCCCTAAGTGTATCAGTCAGTTCGGCACTGAACAGGGGCCGGCCCCCGGCTTCGCTGCGGTGGGCGGTGAGCTTGACCCCGTAGACCGGCTCGAGCACCCGCGGCTCGAGCACCCGCGGCCAGGGCGCATCCTCGAGCAGCCGGCCCTCGTGCAGCAGCCAGATGCGGTCGGCGTAGCGCGCGGCGAGGTTCAGATCGTGCAGCACCGCCAGCACCGCCAGGCCGCGTGTGGCCTGGGTGCGCAGCACGTGCATCGTCTCGTGGGTGTGCCGCAGGTCCATGGCACTGGTGGGCTCATCGAGCAGGAGGATGCGGCCCGTGCCCTCCCCATCGGTGGCATCGGGCGCGGGGCCGGCGTCAGGTGAGCCGACCTGGGCCAGACCGCGGGCGAGCAGGACGCGCTGCTGCTGGCCCGCGCTCAACTCTGTAAAGATGCGATGCTGCTGAGCCAGCAGGTCGCAGCAGCGCAGCGCCCAGTGGACGCGGCGGTCGTCGCGCACCAGGGCGTGGCGGCCCATCTCGACCACCTGACGCACGGTGAAGGCAAACGGCACCTGCGTGCCCTGGGGCACGTAGCCCACCCAGGCAGCGCGGCGGCCGGGCGTGAGCTCTGCCACGTCGCGGCCGGCCAGCAGGACGCGACCGGCGGCGGGCCGCAGCAGGCCGAGCATCAGCCGCAGCAGGGTCGATTTCCCCGCCGCGTTCGGCCCGATCAGGATGCACAGTTGCCCCGCGTGCAGTTCGCCGCTGACGGCCTCGAGCACGTCGGCGCCGGGGTGATAGGCAAATCCGACACCCGATAACCGCAGCAGCGCCGGCTTATCGGGCAGGGCCGCCGAGGTGGGCCTTTCGGATGGGCACTGGGCGTACAAAGCCGTTAATTCCTGTCCTTCCTGATCTTGCATTCACGCGCGGCCGGTGGGGGCCGGTCGTATCGCCTCTCCACCCCATTTCCCCAGCCCACACAGATGATAACGGCTCACTCAACCCCGTAATCGCCCGATACTGCCTGTGGCCTGCCGCGCAGTGCAGGAGAAGGTGCCCTCAGCCGCTCGAGGTGGAGCTGAAAATGACTCTGAGCGATCCGTCCGCGTTCGCCCCCGGTGACAACCCCGACCACGCCCCCGGCCAGCCACCCCCACACGCGGCCAGGCCCCAGCAGGTGCTCGGCCTGCTTGCTCACGTCGAAGAGCAACTCGGCCAGATCAGGCAGTGGCAGCAGGAAAACGATGCCCGCTACGAGCAGCTCAACGAGATGGCCGCCGCCCTCCAGACCCGGCGCGACCAGCTCGAGGCTTCTGAAAAGCGCCTCGGCCAACGCCGTCGACGCCTGCGCGACCTGATCGCCTCGATGCGCAAGCGCCGCGAGGACCTCGATGAGACCGAACGCGGCCTCGATGCCCTCGTGGATACCCTCGCCCAGCGCGAAGAACGCATCGAACGCGACCAGCAGGCACTCGAGCGCCAGCGCCAGGAGCTTGAAGAGGCGCACCAGCAGTGCCGGGAACAGCGCCAGGCCCTCGAGGACCAGCAGCAGCAGCTCGATGACCAGCGCCAGTCGCTCGACCGCCGCCGCCAGGAGCTCAACTCCCAATCCGACAACCTCAAGCTCCGCGAAGCCGCGCTCAACGAGCAGAACGAACAGCTCGAGCAGTGGCAGCAGCAGGTGCAGAGCCAGCAGCAGACCCTCGAGCAGCAGGGGCGCGAACTCGATCAGCACAAGCAGCAGCTCGATGAGTGGTTGCAGCAGCTCCAGCAGCAGGACCAGGACCTTCAGCAGCAGCGCGGCCAACTCGAGTCCGACCGCGCCGAATTGCAGACCCTGCGTACCGACTTTGAAGCCGAGCGCGAGGCATTCAACACGCAGGTCGAACAGGTTCAGCAGCAGCGCCGACGCTGCGAAGAGCAGCAGAGCGAGATCGACCAGGCCAGGGAGCAGCTCGAGCAGGACCGCCGGCTGCTCGAGCAGCAGCGAAGCGAGCTCGAGCAGCTTCGCGACGAGCTCGAGCAGCAGCAGCAGCGCTGCGATGAGCACCAGCAGCAGCTCGAAGCCCGCCAGTTGCAGCTCGAGCAGGACCGCCAGGCCGCCGACGAGCGGAGCGAAGCGCTCGATGAACGGTCCGCCGCGCTCGAGTCCCAATCCGTCGAGCTCGAGGCCCGGCAGCGGTCGCTCGAGAACCAGCGCGGCCAGCTCGAAGCACTGCGCACGCAGGTGCGGCAGCAGCGCCACCAGCTCGATGAAGACCGTGCTGTGATCGAGGAAGACCGCGCTGCACTCCAGGCACGCAGGAACAAGATCGACCAGCGCAGCGCTGAGCTCGATCAGCGGGAGGTCGAGCTCGAAACCCAGCGCGAGGACCTCGCCGCGCGCGAAGTGCGAGCCAGTGCCGACGGCCAGGTCATCGGCGAGCAACTCCGCGCCGACCGCGAAAAGTTCCTCGAGGAAAAGAGCGCCTTCGAGGCCCAGCGACGCCAGTGGCAGCAGCAGGTGGACTCACTCGATGAGCAGCGCGAAGCGCTCGAGGCCGAGAAGAAGGCACTCGAGCAGCGGCTCGAGACCGCCGCCCGGCGCGAGGCCGAACTCGACCAGCGCCAGCAGCAGCTCGAACAGCAGATGGCCCAGATTGCCGGCCAGATCGAAGCCCAGCACGAGGAGCGCGAGAACCAGGCCCGGATCGAACAGATCCAGCAGCAGCGCGACCAGCTTCAGCAGCAGCTCGAGGACCTCCAGCAGCGCCACGAGCAGCTCCAGGACAGCGAAGCGCGGTGGCGACAGCACGCCGAGCAGTCCGCCGCACAGGATGACGACGATGGCAGCGCCGATCCCGACCTCGCCGCGCAGCGCCAGGCGCTGTCGCAGCGGGAGGCCGAACTCGATAAGCGCGAGGCTGAACTGACGCAGATGCTCGAGCAGGCCCGAAGCAAGATCGAGCAGGAGCGAAACCAGCTCGCCCAGGCCGAGAAGAAGCTCCAGCAGCGCGCCCGCCGGCTCGAGACCGCCTCCGGCCCAGCCGACGGTGCCGGGGTCCATGAGACCGACATCGCCGCACGACGGGCCAAGCTCCACCGCTACAAGGCCCTGCTCAAGGAACGCTCGGGCATCATCCGCGACGTGCAGAAGGAACTGGCCGGCCAGAAGAGCCAGTACCAGAAGCTGCTCCAGCAGCGGCAGGTGCTCCAGGACGTCAAGCAGTTTCTGGCCACCACCGAGGCCGAGATGATCCGGCGATGGTCCACCCAGCGCGCCGCCGGGACCGTGGCGGCGCTGGTGTTCGCCGTCGTGCTGCTGGGTCTGGCCAGTTGGATGATCGGCCAGCGGGCGGTGCAGCCGGTGTGGCGTGCCAGCACGGTGATCGCCACGCAGGCGCCCGACGGCGTGCCGGCGGTGAGCTGGCAGAACGACCGCCGCGAGCTGATCCTCAGCACCGCGGTGCTCGAGGAAGCCAGCAACCAGCTCGCCCAGCGCCACCTGCGACCCTACGACAGCATCGAGGCCATGCGGGCCGATCTCTCGAACAAGCTGAGCATCGACTTTCCCCAGCCGGATCGGATGCGGCTTCAGCTCGATGACACCGACAGGACCACGGCCACCTACATGCTCGAGTTCATCGGTCGGGCCTACCTGACCAACCAGCAGCGCCAGCGCCGCGACAACCCGCCCAGCATCGCCCAGGCCGCTGCGCACCAGCCCCAGCCGGTCGAGGATGCCCGGCTGGCCGTCGCCGGCGCCAGCTTCGCCGGACTGCTGCTGCTGTTCGGCACCGCATGGGTCATGCTGCGGTGGTGGCTGACGCGCGGCGGGCGCATCTTCGAACCGGACTCGCCCATCATGGACGCCATCGACGACGACCGCCACTGGCCCCAGCCCCACGGCAACGACGATGATGAGGAGGATGATGCGATGCGGGGCTTCAACGTGACCCTGCCTGACGGAGAGACATCCCACCGCTGAGGGCGGCCGACCCCTGGAGCGCGGGCGCCCCGCCCGCATCCGGAGCAAGGGCGCCCCGCCCGCGTCCGGCCGCGTGCCCCACGGGCCGACGCGCACTGGTGGACCGGTCGCCGATGGCCCCTGCAACCCGCATTGCAGCGATGCGTGGCGGACTTCCGATAGAACGGCAGATGGTGCATTCACCTGTTGAACTGCCCGCGGTCACGATGCGGCCCGCTGCCGTTGCGGCCCTGGCCCTCGTTGCAGCGCTGCTTTGTGGTGGGGGCGCGGCCGGCGCGGCCGAGGCCGGGCAGACCGGGCCGCTGGCGGTGGATAGGGGCGATGAGCCTGAGGTGGATGGGGGCCCAGCGGACGAGGCACGCCATGAAGCGCGAGTGCAGCCGGGACGTCAGCGGCTGGTCCGCCACTTCGATTTCCACGAGCCGGACAACTTCGAAGACATGCCCCGCGACTGGTACGCCCTCGGGCGCGAGGCCGACACCGCCGAGCCCGGCTTCCATCGCATGCCCCTGCACAACCTGCTGATTCACCGTGGCGGATTCCCGCCCTACAACGAGGTCCGCTTCGACCGCCCGCCGCGGGAGTCCGAAGACAACCGCCTCTACCTCGGCCTCGATGGCGGCAGTGCCGGCGCGTTTCTGGCCGTGGGGGCGGTCACCGCGCTGCCTCGCACCGACTACATGGTCACCGCACGCGTGCGGACCGACCGGCTCGAGCACGCCAGGGCGAGGCTGAGCGGCTTCTTCGTGGATCAGCGCGGCCGGCGGATCGAGTCGAGCATCAGCCGCAGCGAGCTGATCGACACCGGCGGGCAGTGGGCCACGCTGCAACTGCAACTGGCCGGCGATCATCCGGCCGCGGCCTGGATCGGCCTCAAGGCCGAACTGCTCCAGCCTCGCCATCAGCGCGATGATGCAACCGCCGACCAGCATCGGCCGCAACTGGAGGATGTCGAGGGCAGCGCATGGTTCGATGACATCGCCATCTGGCAGATGCCCCGGATCATCCTCCGGACACAGAACCCGGTCAACATCATCCGCGACCCGCAGCGGCCGCGGGTGGAAGTCGAGGTCCGCGACAGTGCCGATCAGCTCCTGCACGCCACCGTGACGGTCTACGATGCCGACAGCCGCCCCGTCGCCTGGCAGCAGCGAACCATCGGCGGCTCCCAACCGCGCCAGTGGCAGTGGCAACCGCCGCTGGATGCATACGGCTGGTACCTGGTGGACCTGGTGCTTCGCGAGCGCAACGAACAGGGCCGGGTGGTGGGCCGTTCGGTACTGGCCATGCTGCACCTGCCCAACGACCCGGCGCTTTCGCGCAGCGAGCGGCGGCGTTTCATTCTCGATGCCCAGCACCTGGATGAGGCTCAACTGCCGCTGGTGCCGCAGGTCATGGCGGACGCGGGGCTGCTTTCGGTGATGCTCAGCGCCTGGGACCAGGACACGACGTTGGACAGCATCGAGCAGCGCTGTGACCTGCTCGATGAGGTCATTGCCCGCCTTGGCAGCGCGGGCATCGAGGTGGGGCTGGGGCTCGATCCCGTGCCCACTGCCCTGGCCGAGGCGGTGCACGCCGATCAGCCCTCAGCACTCGAGTTGCTGATGCGGCCGCGCCGGCGTTGGGATGGCTTCGTGGGACCGGTGCTCCGCCGCTGGGGCCAGCGCATCCACCGCTGGCAGGTCGGCTCGGTTCATGAGCCGACCGCCTTCGACCTGCCCGACCTGCCCGCCGCGGCATCGCGGGCCCGGCGAGAGCTGGGCAGCCTGGCGCCGGACGTGCGGCTGATCGTGCCGTGGTCGGCCCGCCAGGCGCGTTGGCCCGGCCTCGAGCAACCGCTGCGGTGGACGGTGCAACTGCCCCGCTCGATCCAGCCGTCGCACATCGGCGCTGCGGTCGAGCCGCTGGTGGGTGATGCGGACGGGCAGCAGGCCGGTGGCGATGGCGCGGCGGCGGTGACGCTGGCACTGGAGGCAGCACCGGCGACCGAACTGACCCACCGCCGCCGCATCGCCGATCTCGCCCGGCGGATGGTTCATGCCTGGGAGCAGCCGGTCGAGGGCCTGTCGCTCTCGCGGCCGTGGACCGCCGGGCTGGACCGCGAGTTGATCCTGCTGCCCGATCCACTGCTGGGCGTCTACGCGCAGGTGGCGCGGCGGCTGGAGGGCCGGCGGGTGATCGGCTGGATGCCGGTGGGCGAGGGGATGAGGTGCGCGATCCTCGATGGGCCGGCGGGCCCGATGCTGGCGGTGTGGAACGATTCGGCACCCGCCGCGCGGGCGATGCTGGATATGCATCTCGGCCCGCGGCCGGTGGCCATCGACGTCTGGGGCAACCGCAGGCCGGTCGCGTCGGTCGATGGCCGCCACCGCCTGGCGGTGGGCCAGACCCCGCTGTTTGTCGAGGGTATCGATGCCCAGCTCGCCCTGTTCCGGGCTTCGCTGCGGATCGAGGAGGCCTTTGTCGAATCCAACCACCAGGTGCAGTCGCGCACGGTGCACGTGAGCAACCCCTGGCCGCGGACGCTCACCGGCAGCTTCCGCTTCGTCGAGCCTGCGGAGGATCAGTGGCGCATCCAGCCGCGTGTGCGGCAATTCTCGATCGCCGCGGGCCGCAGCGCCGCCTTTGACGTGCAGTTGCAGCTGTTCCCGCGGCTGGAGCCGGCGGGCACGCGGCCGCTGCACCTGCGCTTCGATTTCCGCGGTGAGCAGGAGATGGCGGTGGACGTGGCACTGCCCATCGAGGTGGGCCTGCGCGAGGTCGAACTCGATGCGAACCTGACCCTCGAGCCCGGCAGCGGCGGCGGCGGGCCCGATGCGGTGGTGATGCAGACGGTCACCAACCGTGGTGACCGTGTATTGTCACTACGGGCGTTTGCCACCCTGCCCGGCTACTCGCGGCAGGAAGACCCCATCCCCCAGCTCATGCCGGGCCAGACGATGGTCCGCCGCTTCCGCTTCCGTGATGCCATGGACGCCCTCGGCCGCCACCCGATCCGCACCGGCATCACGCTCGACCGCGGCGCGGGCACACTGCACAAGGTGCTCAGTCTCGATGGGGATTGAGCGCGCTCAGCCGCCGGCTTCAGGCAGCGGATGCTCGATGGCAAAGGCGATGAGCGTATTGACCGCATTGAACAGCAGGTGCAGCACGATCGGCGGCCACAGGCTGCCGGTTCGCTCGTAGAGCCAGCCGAGGGTGATACTCAGCACGAACAGGCCGCCCAGGCCGTAGGTCCCCACGATGCCCGCGTGAACGAGGGTGAAGATGATCGAGGCGATCAGGATGATCGTCCATCGATGCCGTTCACCCAGAAGGTGGGCCAGGACGTTGTGCATCAGACCCCGGAAAACGATCTCCTCCAGCAGCGGCGCCGCCAGCAGCACCACCACCAGGATGATGGCGATGCTGACGGCGTCGGGCGCCTGACGCATCTGCACGAGCGTCTCATGGGCAAGCGGATCGGGATGGACGTCGAACAGGCCGACGGCGATCATCTGCCCGATCAGCATCGCCAGATGCACCAGCGGCGCGACGGCGATGAGTGCCAGAGCACCCAAGCCGATCTCGGCCAGCGGGTGGGCCCGGGGCAGCAGGCCGAGCGTGCGCTGGGCGCGGCGGTTGAGCCCCGCGCGCCAGACCGTCCACAGTGCCACCGGCAGATGGGTCAGCATGACGCTGAGCAGGCCCATCCAGGCGATCTGGCGCGAGCTGAGGGTACTGTCGCGTATTGCATCGCCGAACACCGCCAGAGCGATACCTTGAAAGAGAATAATGCCCGCCAGATAGATACCCAGCGCCACGAGCAGGTCCCCCGGCGCCAGCGGGCAGCCGCGATACGGCGCCTGTGAAAGTCCGCGCGGTCCGAACACCCCTGCCGCGGCAAGGATCGCCATCACGGTGATCGCCACGATGGCCGTGGCGATCGAGGCGTGCAGAAGCGGGTTCAGTTGGACGTCCATGAAAGGATCATACCCACGGGCGTTGCGCCGGTGGCCGATGGCCTTGCCGATGCAGCGGACCGCCCGCGGGGGCCGGGTTCAGAGCTCGTGGTCGGTCCTGGCGGTGGTAATCATGTCCAGCAGTTGCCGCGGGTTGAACGGCTTGGGCAGGAAGCCGACATCCTCCATCGCGCCGAGCTTGTGCTCGAGCTGGTCGGACGGATAGCCGGAGATAACGATCAGACGGGGGCGAATGCCGGCATGGCGAAGCGAGTCGGCGATGTCCAGGCCGTCGGTGTGGCTCTTGAGCATCCAGTCGACGACCATCACGTCCGGCCGCAGTTCGACGGCGAGCATCATGGCGGTGTCGACGTCCTCTGCGGTCCACACCTTCAGCCCCTGGCGCGTCAGGTACGAGGCCAGTGACGTCAGGAAACCGTTCTCATCATCCACAAGCAGGACGCGCTGGGGCATGGGTACACTCTCCCCGGCGGACGCTCCGGGGGCGCCCGTGAGGCTTGGTCTGGTTCTGGTGCCGGGCCCGGTCCCGGGCGTGGTCAGGCCGTCGCCCAGACCATCCGGTCATGCCCTCTGGAGCCCCGGCGATGGGGTTGTGAGGGGCGGACCGTTCCGTCCGAGTACGGGCTGCAGCGGGATCAGGGCAGGGGAGGGCAGAGCCACAGCGGCATCGTCTGGCCGCAACCGCTCGCCCTCATGGGTCCCGGAACGCACAGTATACCCGCTTCCCGGCCGCTTTTCCCATGCTCCCGTCACTTTTTCTGCAGCGGCGCAGCGGGCGGCAGCCGGGGGCATTGCAGAGGCCGCCTCAGGCCCGTCCCGCCGGCTCGGCCCGCGCCCACGGGCCAGGATGCCGGGCCCGCGAGGACTTGTTGACGGGGCCGGTACGGGGAATAATGAGTACGGAGGGCGCGTGAGAAAAGGGCGGCGTCCCGTGCCAGGGAGGTAGACCATGCGCTGGATGATTCGCGGCCTCAACGTCCGGGTCTCCGATGCCATCGCCGTTTACGCCCGCCGCAAGCTCTTCGAGCCGCTGAAGCGGTTTGAGCGCCACGTCAACCATGTATCCGTGCGGCTGGAGGACCGTGAGCCGGGCCGATTCCCGATGCCCCGCTGCGCTTCGGTGGTGGTGACGTTGCACGATGGCGCGGTGATCCGGCTCAAGCAGGAAGATCGCACGTTTTTTGCTGCCGTGGACCGGCTCGAGAACCGCATCCGGGAGGCGGTGGGCCGGCGATTGGGCCGCCACCGTGCCACGCGCCGTCGCGGGGCGGCGCGCAGCCAGGGAGCTGCGGCATGGGCCGCGCTGTAGTGGTCAGGGTTGCGGTAAGATGGATGTTGGAAGTTGCCGATGAATTGAGTTGAAAACCCGTCGTGCCGGTCGCATCGATCCCGGAAAGCACCAGACCGATTACAAGGCCCGCAGGTTTCTGTCTGCCGGCCTTGCGAAGATGACCCGAGATCCGCTGGATCGATGACCGGCCGACGGGTTTTCTCATGCGCGGCGGGAGTTCGCCACACACTGCCCTGTAACCCCCCCTCGGAAGGGAGCAGGCCGTAGGGTGGGTAGAGCGAGGCTTTGCGAGCGAAACCCACCAATGGCCGCGGCGACCGCGATGGGCGCCGGGGCCTTCCACGGGGTCAGGAATGGGCCAGCGGGGGTGGGCAATCCCCCCGCGACTCGTAGCGGCTTTGGGGAGACGGGGAGCAGACCGTGCTCGCACCGGGAGGTGGTGGGTTTCGCTCGCAAAGCCTCGCTCTACCCACCCTACCCGTGGTCGGGCGCGGGCTCACCTCGGCCGCAGAACAGGAGCCACGCCCAGAACAGCGCCGCCACCACGACGCCGAAGGTGACCTTCACCGCATCGCTGAGATGGTCATCCGGTGTGATGTAACCCTCGATCAGGCCGGCAATGATGAACGCCGGCAGCAGGCCCGCGGCCAGCAGGATGCCGCGACGGCCTTCCTCGCGAAGGGCCCGGCCACGGGTGCGCTCGCCGGGGCACCACAGGGCATGACCGATGACCAGGCCCGCGCCGGCGGCGATGACGATCGCGCTCAGTTCCAGCGCCCCGTGGGGCAGGATCGTCAGCCACAGCACCCCGCCCACACCGCTGGCGGCATAGGCCCCGGCAAACCCGCCCAGCATCACCCCGTTGACCGCCAGCACGTACACCGTGCCGATGCCGAAGGTGATCCCCAGTGCAAACGCGAACAGCGCCACGAGGAAGTTGTTGGTCATCACCCCCGCGGCCAGGATCGGCCGGTCGATCTGCCGGAAACGGTCGCGGATGTCGGCCGCGGTTCGCTGGCCGACGAACTCCTCATCCACCGTGCCCAGCACATCGACCACCAGCAGCGGCTCCTGCTGCACCGTGGCCCAGCCCATGGCGGTGAAGAGCAGCCCGATGCACAGCGCGGCCAGGTGGTAACGCCAGGTCTGGCGCGCCAGGCGCGGGTAGTCGCGGGCGAAGAACCGCACGATGCCCCAGCGTCGGCGGCGGCGATGGCCGCGGTAAATCTGGGCATAGGTGCGGGCGACAAGCTGGTTGACCCGCGCCAGCGTGGCCGAGTTGGCCCCCATCGTTCGCAGCCGGGCCAGGTCGGAGGCCACCTGCGGGTAGAGCTCGGCGGCGCGCATCGCCGCTTCGGGCGCGGCCCGCCACCTTCTGCGCTCGAGCGTGCGGACGCACGCTTCCAGTTCATCCCAGGCCCTCCGCCGCCGCGACCAGTAGGAGCCTTCAGCCATCGGCCCGCTCCCCGGCCAGGTCCAGCAGGTAGGTCTCGGGGTCGTCCAGGTCGCCGCCGTACTGCTGATGCAGCGCTTCGGCCAGCCGCCAGGCCAGCCGGTGGCGAACCTCGGGGGTCAGCTCATCGCGTCGGGACAGGAAGCGGGCCACCGCCTCCTGCTGCTGACCGGTCAGCCGCGGGCCAAGGCCGCGGCGGGGCGGCAGCAGAGGCTCGGCGGCCGTCTCCTCGGCCGTGCCCACGCGGATGACGATCGTGCCCGCCAGGATGTCGCCCAGCCGCTTGTGGTGCGGGTGCCAGAAGCTGACCAGCGCCCCCACCACGTACATGCTCGGCAGCGAATCCACCAGCCGCAGCACGTTGCGGATCAGCAGGTCGATGAACGTCGCATCCGAGCCGTCATCGCGGATCACCCGTATCTTCGCCGACCGCTTGCCGGGGGTCTGGCCACGGCCCAGCCACTCGAATACCAGCCAGTAGCCGAAGATCACCACGTGAAGCAGGATCACCAGCAACGCGAAGAAATGGGTTTCCGCCCAGCCACCCAGACCGGGCAGCCACCCCCCGGGCAGGGCGAAGACCGCAAGCAGGATGATCGCCAGCACAAACAGGAAGATCAGCATGAAATCGACCAGCAGCGCCACCCCCCGCGCAGCAGGTCCGGCAAGCTGAAACCGCACCTCGACCTGGTCGGGCGTATCGAGCCTGTAGAGGCCATCTTCGGGGATCGTCGCATCCCACTGGCGCATGCCCGAAGTATAGAGCCGCACCCCGGCCACCGCGCCCTGCACCCGCGGCAACAGAAAGCCCGGAGACGCGCGGGCCCCGCCGGCCCGTTGTGGTGCAGGCTTGCAGCCTGCCCCGAGAATCCCTTCGCGAAGGGAAGAGGCCGTAGGCCGAAGGAACGGGGCCCTTGTCCCATCACATCAACTGCTCGAAGAAGTCGTTGCCCTTGTCATCGACGATGATCGAGGCGGGGAAGTCCTTGACCTCGATGCGGCGGACGGCCTCCATGCCCAGTTCCTCGAAGTCGACCACCTCGACCTTCGTGATGTTCTGCTGGGCCAGGATGGCCGCGGGGCCGCC
>PUMS01000235.1 GCA_003551485.1 Phycisphaeraceae bacterium
CCTGGGCCAAGGCCCACGCCGATCGGCTGGGATGCGGTGCTCCCTTCACAGGAGGTGGTCCGCTCATGGGCCCGCGCGTACCATTTCAGGACGGCACTTTCCCCCGGCCCGCCGGCCCCGGAAGAAGATGGTGACCTGGTTGCCTGAGTTTTTCGACAGCCTGCCGTTTCGCTTCGATCGCCCGGGTCTGCTGCTGCTGATCCTGCTGGTGGTACCCGTGGTGATGATCGGCGTGTGGGGGTTGGGGGCGATGGACCCGCTGCGCCGGTGGGTGAGCATCGGCCTGCGGGTGCTGCTGGTGATCCTCATTGCGCTGATGGCCGCGGGCCTGGCCACCGTCCACGAGCACCGCGACCTGACGGTGGTGGCCGTGGTGGACCGCTCGGCCTCGGTCACGCGCCTGTTCGAGCCACCGGCCGACGCCGAGACCGGCCGTGTGCCGCGCTACGAGACGTGGGTGCGCAGTACCCTCCAGGAGGCGGTGGCGGGCAAGCGGACCGATGATGCCATGGGCATCGTCACCTTCAGCGGGCGGCCACGGGTCACCGCCCTGGCGGCCCGTCAGCCGGCGGTCGAGCTGGGCGAGGAGCCGCCCATGGCCGATGGCACCGATGCCGCCTCGGCCATCCGCCGCGGCATTCAACTCTTTCCGCCCGAGACCAACCGGCGGCTGGTGCTTTTCTGGGATGGCAACGACACCTTCTGGCCCCCGGGGGTGATCGACGCCTCCCGGCAGGCGGGCGCGGCGGGGATTCCCATCGACGTGATCGCCCTCGACTACCGCCTCGAACGCGAGGTGATGGTCCACAGCGTCATCGCCCCGCAGGAAGCGCCGGTCAACCGCACCACCAGCGTCCGAGTGGTCATGCGCGCCACCCAGCCCACGCCCGGCCAGCTCTTTCTGGCCCACGATGGCGAGGTCCTGCGCGATGAGGATGACGATGCCGTCGGCATCGAGGTCACACAGCGCGACTGGGTCAGGCAGGACGATGAGGCCGGCGGCCGGTTCACCGCCAGCATCGACGTGCCGGTGACGTTGTCGCGGCCGGGGGTCAACCGCTTCGAGGCCACGTTCCGACCGGAAGAAGGCTACGACACCATCAGCGAGAACAACCGCGCCAGCGCCTTCACCCTCGTGGCCGGGCGCGGGCGGGTGCTCATCGTCGATGAGGAGCCCGACCGCGGCGGGCAGGTGCTGGCCCGCACGCTGGCGCGCCGGGGCATGGACGTGGTCGTCCGGCGCGCCCGGGCCATGCCCTCCACCATGCAGGGGCTTCGCCGTTACGATGCGATCGTGCTTCAGAACGTCGCCGCCGAGGTGGTCAGCCCGCGCCAGCAGCGGCTGCTGGCCAGTTACGTCAACGATGGCGGCGGCGGGCTGATCATGGTCGGGGGGCCCTATAGCTTCGGCGCCGGCGGCTGGCAGGACACGCCGGTCGACCGCATCCTGCCGGTGCGCTCGCACGTGCCGGACAAGACCGTGCTGCCCTCGGGCGCGCTGGTGATCGTGATGGACCAGTCCGGTTCGATGGCCGGGCCGTCGCCGGGGACCAACCGCACGCGCCAGTCGGTGGCCAACGAGGCCGCCATCCTGGCCACGCGCACGCTGCTGCCGCAGGATTACGTGGGGGTGGTGGCCTTCGACCACGAGACATTCTGGATCAGCCGCATGGGGCGGTATGAGGACCCCGAAAGGCTCGAGTCGCGCATCCGCCGCATCAGCCCGCGGGGCGGCACGCGGATCGACATCGGCCTGGTCGAGGCCTACCAGGCCCTGGCCGAGCTCGACCCCGAGGAGGCCGCGGTGCGCCACGTCATCCTGCTGTCCGACGGCGTGAGCCTGCCGCCGCGCGAACCGTGGGAGGTGATCTTCCAGCGCCTGCGCGAGAGGGATATCACCGTCTCGACCGTGGGCGTGGGCACGGATGTCGATCACGAGCTGATGTACCAGATCGCCCAGGCCACCGGCGGCCAGTACCACTACGTGCGCGACACCACGCGGCTGCCGCAGATTTTCATCACCGAAGCGACCACCATCCGGCGCAACCTGATCAAGGAAGTCGACTTCACCCCCGCCATTGCCGAGCCCTCGCCGCTGACGCGCGGGCTCGATCCCACCCCGCCGCTGCGCGGCTTCGTGCTGACCGGGGCGCGGGATGATCCGCGGGTGGTCAACGCCTGGGTGGGCCCCGAGGGCGAGCCGGTGTTTTCCTACTGGCAGGTGGGCCTGGGCCGCGCTGCGGCGTTCACCTCCGATGCCACCAGCCGCTGGGCCGGCCAATGGCTGGACTGGCCGGGTTATGCCTCGTTCTGGAACAACGTGATCGAGGCGATCGCGCGGCCGGGTTCGGACAGCAGCTTCGCCCTTCGCAGCCATATCCGCCGAAATGAACTGCACGTCGAGCTCGAGGCCTTCGGCGGCGGCGATCAGGACATGCTCGTCGATGGCCTGGTGGTGGAAGGCTCGGTGATGATGCCCGACGGCTCGACCGAGTCGATCGAACTGGTCCAGACCGGACCGGGCCAGTATACCACCCGGCGCCCGCTGCCGGCCGATGATGCGGGCGACTACATCGTCACCGTGGCCCCGCGCAGCCGCGACGGCTCGCAGATGAGCATGGTCTTCGGCGGGGCCACC
>PUMS01000119.1 GCA_003551485.1 Phycisphaeraceae bacterium
AGCCCGCCATCACCGCCGTCGCGCTGGGTGATGTCCTCCAATCCCATCGCGGCTGCCGCCGCGACAGGAACTGCGATGCCCAGCATCAGCATGACGGCCAGTAACCGGCAAAGAATCGATGCGTTGTTCATGTATGGTTTCCTTTGAACATTCCTATCCCGCTTGAGGGCCCGCGGCCAGTGTTGTGTCCGGACCTTGGGGGGGATCCGTTGTGTTCGGCCCATTCGTGAGCGTTTGCAGATGTTCGTTCGTCACATCGCCCTTCTGCGAGCAACCCTGCTCGCTAACGAGCCTCGCGAAACGCCAGCACCCGCCCCGCGGTGGTGGTGACGATCACGTGCCCGTGGGCGATGGCGATGCTGTCGGGGATGACCAGTTCGCGGCCCTGGGCGATCTCGAAATCGTGGGTCTGCTGAGTTTCCGCCTCGGTGTCGGCGATGGCGATCCTGATATTGTCGCCCGCGCGGGTGACCGCGTACTGGTAACGCCCGGCACCGGCCAGGAATGTCCGCAACGTTCGATTCGCGACTCGATCGGCAAACCGCTCGTGATCGGTCCGGATGACCCGTCGATGATTGCGGACATCATCGAAGGGCATCTCCGCGAAGGCGCCGGCGATGAACCGCCAGAATTCGGTGTCGGTCTGGATGGCGGGTCCCGACCGTTGCATGGCATCGGGTCCATGAACGCGGTAGCCGCGCCAGAGCAGATAGGGGCCGATCCATCCCATGCCGCCATCGTGGCCCTGCTCATCGGGGATGATCGAGGGCGTGGCGTGACGGTCCAGATCGGTCCTGGCGAGCGTGGCCGGGTCGATGGTCGAGTAGGCCACGCGGAGCCTGCCATCGACGAGCTGCATGACATCGTTGACGTGCTGCTCGGTCAGGATGATGCTTTCTTGCGGCTCGCCGGTGGCCGGGTCGAGCGCCCAGATGAAGATGCCGTTGTCACTGCGGCCATGGCGGCCCGCGGCCACGTAAAGCACGCCGTCGTGCAGCACCGGGCTTGAGCGCACCGGGTGAGTGCCTTCGAGCTGCTGGTGTGCGTTGTGGTAGCGCTCGTAGGGCGCTGCGAGGAAGGTCCAGATGATCGAACCATCGTCCAGAGCGATCGCCGAGACGGTCCCATCGTTAAGCCCGACAAAGGCGACGTCACCGGCCAGGGTGGGCGGGGCAGCGCTGCGGCCGCTCAAGCGGGTGCGCCAGCGCTGCCGGCCGTCGGCCAGATCGAGGCAGACGATCTCATGGCTGTCAGGTACACTCACGAGCACCCGCTGACCATCGGCCACCGCCTGCGTGATCACGCCGGGACTGTCACTGTTCTGCTCCCAGTCATATCGGATACCGGGCCCGTCGCTGACCGGCAGGTTCTCGATCCGGGTCTGCCAGGCCGGGGCCACCTCGGCCGGACCGTCGGCCGGCCGCCACCCCCGTCGGGCGAAATCCCCGCGGAAGGTGGGCCAATCCTCGGGGGCGGCTTCACGCACGCCGTCCGCACGGCCGGCAACCAGCAGACGCCGGTCATCCGGCAGGCGGTCGGGGAAGTGTGCCTCATGAGCCAGGGCCATCATCTCACCGACGCTGCGACGGGAGGACGTCGTGCGGAAACCCCCGGCAATGTAGAGCGCGCCGTTGGCCGGGCGGTTGAAGCTGCCATAGTCGGAATGGCTGATCCCGCTCTCCTCATCCACGCTGCCATCGTGGGCGACGAACCGGGTGCCGTTGAGCAGGTAGTTCTGCGTGGTGGCACTCCAGCCGGTGAATCGCGTCTCCCAGTCGAACTCGCCGAGGAATTCCCCGCTGCGGATGTCGTAGGCATAGGCGTACATGGACTCGTTGTAGATGATGCGGTCCTCGCGGACATTGAGCCCGGCGCGATCACCGCGGTTGTTGAGCTCGGTGAACCCCTCGGTTCCGGACCGCTTGAAGTGCTCGCGGCCGGTGTCGGCGTCGAGCGAGACCAGGATGCTGTTGGCCGCGACCTGCGGCGTGGAACGCATGGAGGTGGCGCGTTCCTGCGTGTGCCTGGAACCGACCAGGTGGCTGGCCGCCGCCACCACCCCGTGATCGACGATCAGGAAGGCCAGCGGATAACCCTCGACGCCATCGTATCGCCACCGCTGCTCGCCGGTCGCCGGATCGAGGCCGACGATGGCTTTGGCGAGATTGGCGTTGCGGTTGAAGTTGCGGAAACTCGGGGCGGGGAAGTCGTCGGTTGAGGAGATGACCACCGCGAGAGCCTCGCCATCGGTGGCGACCATGTCCGCGTAGCCATGGTCCTTGACGGACTTTTCCCACAGGACCCGGCTGCCATCGGGGCTGAGGGCACGGACGATGTGGCCGCCGTCTGCCTGATAGAGGCGGGTGCCGTCGCTGATGAGGCGGTGATACCAGGAGAAAGCCATGCCCCAGTCGCCCGTTCGGATCTGCCCCGCGCGGATGCGCTCGCCCCAGGAAAGCAGCGGCAGCCTCTCGGCCAGGACCTCGCCGCTACGGATGTCGAGCATCTGCATGTCCACGTGGTCGGGCGGCTGACCCCGGCGAGCCCGCCCGGCCCCGTCCGCCGGCAGGAACAGACGCTGCCCATCGCTGAAGAAGATATTCCTCCACGGCAGCAGCGTCGGGTCGCCAT
>PUMS01000315.1 GCA_003551485.1 Phycisphaeraceae bacterium
CCCGCCCCCGCAAGCCCCGCCCCCGGAAGTCATATTCCCCCCGGAAGTGCCCTTGGAAGTGCCCTTGCCCCCGCTCTGGCGGGTGACTTCGGTTGCGATGCGTCTGCCTGCGGGGGCGTTCGGTCCGGGAAATGGACGCCGTCGCCTGTGGGCGTGGGAGCGGTTGCGGGCTCGAGGTCACTTCCGAGGGCGGGAGCGGGGGCGCAGTCACTTCCCGCGACGGCTGCACTTCCGGGGGCGCAGTCGCTTCCGGGGGCGGGGGCACTTCCGGGGGCGGGGGTGGGGACGTTGAAGAATTTTGATTTTCTGGTGTATCCGCCGGGCGGGGCGAACCTGCTGGTGGATGTCAAGGGGCGCAAGCACAGTGGGCGTAGTGGACGGGCGTTGAACAACTGGGTGACCGAATCGGACATCAGTTCGCTGCGGGCCTGGCAGCGCTGCTTCGGGCCGGGCTTCCGCGCGGTGTTCGCGTTCCTCTACTGGTGCGATCGCCAGCCGGCCGATGCCTTGTTCCTGGAGCTGTTCGAGTTCAACCGGCGCTGGTATGCGATGCTGGCCGTCACCGTGGACGACTACGCCGCGCACATGACGCGCCGAAGCCGGCGCTGGGGCACGGTGAACCTGCCGGCCGAAGACTACGACCGGCTCAGCCACACCTTCGCCCAACTCTGCCAGCCCCCCCGGCCCCACACGCCTCGGCCTCAGCCGCAGCCGTGCGCGGTGCGGGTATGAAGAGGGCTCACCACAGACAACTCAGCCCGGCATGGCCGCATCCCAGCGGCCGACAGACGCGAGTTGGGAGGGGGATGATCTCACGCGAAGGCGTGAAGGCGCGAAGGAAGAGAGTGGGTATCGGAATATCGGGTTCGTGTGGCATCAGCGTTTCTGCTGTTCTTCTCCGCGGCTTTGCGCCTACGCGTGAACCCATCTTCTGTAGCACCTGACGGCCGGCACGGCTGTTCGGTCGCGGCTCGGCTGCATCGGGCAGGGGCGCCTGGCGGTCGGCCGCTATAATCGGGCCGTCTGCCTGTGACTTGAAGGGAATTGCCATGACCAGTCTTGCCAGGTTCCGCGATCCGGCGGCGTTGACTGTTCCGCGGACCATGCGGGCGCTGACGCTGTCGGGCGCCGGCTTCGACAGCCTCGCCGTGCGCGAATTGCCCGTGCCCGAGCCTGGGCCGGACCAGTTGCTTGCCCGCGTCGATGCCGCGGGGGTGTGCACGTCGATCCTGAAGCTGCTCGCCCAGGGCAGCGAGCACAAGTTCCTCAACGGCTGGGACATGCAGCGACACCCGGTCATTCTCGGAGATGAAGGGGCCGTGACCCTGGTGAAGGTGGGGGCGAACCTGACCGGCCGCTTCGCCCCGGGCCAGCGCTACGCGGTGCAGCCGGCGGTGGACGTGGCGCCGATCAACCACCGCCAACGCTACCGCGACAACGCCCGCGGCATGAGCAAGGTCGCGGTCGGGTACACGCTGCACGGCCACCTCGCCCAGTACATGCTCATCACCGAGGAGGTGCTCGCCGGCCGGTGCCTGCTGCCGCTGCCGGATGAGGCGATGCCCTACTTCAGTGTGTCGATGGCCGAGCCGATCTCGTGCGTCTACTCGGCCCAGGACCGGCAGGTCCACCTGCACAAGGCCGACCCCTTCTCCCCGCGCGCGGCGAAGCTGGGGCTGCTCGAAGGGGGCCTGACCGCCGTCATCGGCGCCGGGGCCATGGGCCGGATGCACGCTGAACTGGCCATGCGCTACCGGCCGCGTGCCATCATCGTCAGCGACCCGCTCGAGCAGCGCCTCGCCGCGACGCGGGACAAACTCGCCGCCCGCGCCGAGGCCGCGGGCGTGCGCCTGCTGACGGTCACCCCTCAGCAGCTTGGCGACACCGTCGCCGCCGAGAGCGACGGCCTTGGCGTGGACGACCTGATCCTGGCCGTGGGCGTGCAGAAGGTGCAGCAGCAGGCACTGGACCTGCTCGGGCCCGGCGGCGTGGCCAACCTCTTTGGCGGCCTGCCCCGCGGGCAGCACACCCTCGAGGTCGATGCCATCCGCGTGCACTATGAGGAGATCAAGCTCGTGGGCTCCAGCGGCGGGGCGCCCTCGGACATGGCCGCCACCCTCGACGCCATCGCGCAGGACCAGATCGACCCGGGCAACTACGTCTATGCGGTCGGCGGCCTCGATCACGCCATCGAGGTGCTGCACCTGATCGAGCAGAACCGCGTCGACGGCAAGGCCATCCTCTACCCCCACGCCCGCATCGACACGCTGACCAACGTCGAGCACTGGAGCGGTCAGCAGGAAGCGCAATTGCTCGAGTCGCACCTGGCCTGACCCGGTGTCTTGACCGCCCTGGTGTTTCACAACGCGGCTCAACCGCAACCCGTGCTCAGCAAGGGGTGGGGCGATGCGGAGAAAAGAAGGTCTCACGCGAAGGCGCGAAGCCGCGAAGGAAGAACCGGAGTGCCCGTTCACGGGTCATCTCATGAGCTGCTCTCCTCTGTCCTTCTTCTGCGCCCCCTTGCGGTTCAAAAACACCTTCACACGCGGGCGGTGCCCATCCTGTCGAGAGAGATGCTCACCGCAGAGGACGCGGAGGGACGCAGAGGATGGAAAGTATCCACGGCCCCGCGGGCGGGGGGCGGGCGGCGGTTTGCGCCGGTGTCGCGGGTGGTAGAATGGGTCCGATTCGCCGCCGCTTCGGGAGATGGCTGCGCGGGAGGGCGGTGCGATGGCCACAGGCGTGGGGGGTGGAGTTGGGGGCGGCGATGTGGGTTTCGTGCGTAGTTCCGGGGGCGGGTTTCCGGGGGGCAGGAGTGTGGATCATGACCAGGGTGTTGGCGGATGCGCCGCGGTCGTTGTCGGAGGTGGACCTTCGGCCGGTGGGGCCGGTGTGTCCCAGTCCGGTCACGTGGCGCGATCAGACGGTCTACTTTCTGCTGCCCGACCGGTTCAGTGACGGGGGCGAGGAGGGTCGGCCGCGGTATGAGCCCGGCCGGTTCGATGCGCGGGACCACGCCCAGTGGATGCGGGCCGGCCGGCGGTTTCAGGGCGGCACGCTGGCGGGGATTCAGAGCAAGCTGGGGTATCTGAAGGACCTGGGCGTCACGACGCTGTGGATCGGACCCATCTGGAAGCAGCGCAGCGCCATGCAGACCTATCACGGTTATGCGGTGCAGAACTTCCTGGACGTGGACCCGCGCTTCGGCACACGGCAGGCGCTGCGCGACCTGGTGGATGCGGCCCATGACCGGGGCATGTACGTGCTGCTGGACATCATCTACAACCACACCGGTGACAACTGATTCTACGATGACCATGGCCGGCCGCGCTCGACGATGCCCTACCGGTTCCAGCCGCGCTACCGGTTCCTGGGCTACCGCGGCGAGGGAGGGGGCGTGATCGGCGCGGCGGAGGAACTGGGTCCGGAAGACGGCGTCTGGCCGCGCGAGTTTCAGTCGCCGCGGTGGTACACCCGCGCCGGGTCGGTGGGCCGCTGGGACAGCGAGCCGTGGGAGGATCCGCTCCATCCCAGCGCCGAGTTTCGGCGCGGCGACTTCTTCGAGTTGAAGAACCTGCGGACCGGCGACCTCGAGCCCCCCGGTGCCGAGGTGCTCGCCGGGCTCATCAAGGTCTACCAGTACTGGATCGCGCTGAGCGATTGCGACGGCTTTCGCGTGGACACGGTCAAGCACGTCTCGTGGGAGGCCTCCCGCAACTTCTGCGGGGCGATCCACGAGTACGCCCAGTCGATCGGCAAGGAGAATTTCCTGCTGCTGGGCGAGGTCACCGGCGGGGCGGACATGGCACGCAACTACCTGGAAATCTTCGGGCGCAACCTCGACGCCGTGCTGGACATCGGCGCCCCCGCCGCGGCGCTGCGCGGCTTCACCAAAGGCCTGCGCCACCCGCAGGACTTCTTCCGCAAGTTCGGCGGGCACGATGCGCTGGGCACGCACCGTGAGGTGGGCAAGTACCACGTGTCGGTGCTGGACGATCACGACATGGTCGGGCAGAAAAAAGCCCGCTACGCCGCGGGCAACACCACCGAATGGCGCCACGAGCAGGTGGCGCACGCGGCGGGCGTGCAACTGACCACGCTGGGCATTCCCTGCCTCTACTACGGCACCGAGCAGGCCCTCGACGGCACCGTCGACCGCCACGATGCGCGGATCGAGCCGCCCGACGGCCATGGCGAGATTCCCTTCGCCGACCGCTACGTCCGCGAGGCGATGTTCGGCGCGACCTTCGGGGCCTTCCGCACCAGCGGTTGCCACTTCTTCGACCCCGGGCACCCGACCTACCAGCGCATCGCCGCGATCGCACGCGTGCGCAACGGGGCCGACGCCGTCGGCCGCTGCCTCCGCCGGGGGCGCCAGTACCTGCGGCCGACCTCGTTTCTGGGCCGGCCGTTCGGCATCTGGGGTCCGGGCGAGTTGGTGGCCTGGTCGCGCATCTTCGTGGGTAGCGAAGTGCTGATGGTGTTCAACAGCCACGGCGCCCAGGCGCGGGGCGCGATGGTCACGGTGGACGCGGCGCTGCACGCCGCGGGCGAGCCGATGCGCTACCTCTACCGCGGCGACTGGAGCGCCGCGCAGTTGGCCGATCTGCCCGACGACCAGACCGTCCCCGTCGATAAGGGCCCCGACGGCCGCCTGGTCGTACACATTCACCTGCCGCCGTCGGGCTTTGCGATCCTGGCGAGCGGGCAGGGAATGCAGAGCGTCGCGGTCCGATAACTGCCCGCATTTCCCGGTACGCGTGGGCCGTCAGTTGCCGGTTGACCCCGCGGCGGCCTGTCTGCGAGGGCGAGGCGATGGGTTGGTTGTTTCTTTCAGCCGCGGTGCGGCGTTGTGCCGATGTCGGGATGGCGGAGGCCGCGCGGATGCTGCGCGGTGGCGACCGCATCGGAAACCGTCATGCCCTGGCCGATCCTGCTCTATGCGCCCACGGACCTGCTGCTGCCCATCGGAGCGGTGCTGATCGTCCTGTCGCTGGTGCTGATGCGCAAGAAGCGCCGCCACCGGGCCGCTTCGGCCGCGCGTTGGCAGCCGCGCGGCGGACCCGACAGCGCACCGCTGCATGACCAGACCGGCGCCGGGGGGAGGAGGATGCACGAGATTGCCGGTGGCGACAGGGGCCCTACAGGGGCTTCCGGGGGTGGCACTTCCGGGGGTGGCACTTCCGGGGGTGGGGTGCGGCGTGATCTTGAGGAGTTGATGGTCGAGGTCGAGCAGCTTGCCAGGCGGCTGGGCAGCCAGCTCGACAACAAGGCCCGACGCCTGGAGATGTTGATCGCCGAGGCCGATCGGCGCATCGCCAGGCTCGGCCAACTCCAGGCCGGCCCTGTGACGCCCGACGGGGCCGCTGGAAGCTCGGCAAGCCCCACTGCTTCGCGCTCGCCCGCTGCTGCGCAGGGGCCGGCCCATGCCGGCGACCAGGTGGCGGCATCCGCTACGGCCCAGGGGGCCGCTTCGAGCTCGACCTGGCGCCGTGCCGAGCCGCCAGACCATCCGCTGTCACGTCAGGTATGGCGGCTGGCCGCCGCGGGCAAGGATGCGGCCAGCATCGCCGCCGAACTCGACGAGCACGAGGGCAAGATCGAACTCATCCTCGCCCTCGCCGGCCGCGGCATTTCTGGCAGATGATATCCACCGTCCCCGCTGACCTCCGCGTCCTTCCCCCATGCGGGTCAGTATCGCCGCTCTGGCGCAACCGGCCATATGCAATGGGCCGGGTGATGCGGAAGAAGTGCCTCGCGCGAAGGCGCGAGGGAAGTATCAGATGACGAGCGTGTTCGTTGCACCGGCCGTTTTGTCCTGCTTCGCGGCTTCTGCGCGTCAGGCGGAGCCTGACTGGTCTTGCAGGATGAGAGGAGTCTGCCATGTGAAGTGCTGGTAACGACGTGTAGCCACGGCCTGCGGCGGTGAGGTGACGAGCCGCCGGGAGCAAGGCCGGTCCGTGCGCCGGGGGGGGCGGGGGGCCGCCATTGTGATGGATTTTTGCGCAAAAGTGAATGAAACGCCCGCATGGGGCGGGTACGATGCACCTGAGGTGGGGGGGCGTTGCCGCGTCGGTCCATGGTTCACAGAGAGGAGTTCATCGTGAACAGGTCACTTTTCCGTCTCCGTGCGATCGCCCGTACCCGTCATTTCTCAAGCGCCACCCCGCCTGGACGTTGCAGCGTCGTGGGGCCGCCTCGCCTGGCGATCACCGTGTTGGTGCTGCTCGGCATGGCCGGCACGGTGCATGCCGGGCAGGGCGCTGGAATCATCGGCTTCAAGTTCGAGCTCGATGACCTGATCGAGACCGACGCCGGTCTGGGTGAGAAGGCCAGGGCCTCGTTCGCCGCGGCCGGGCTCGAGGTTGGGCCGCTGACCTACGGCGTTGATGAGGATGGGGTGGGCAGCAGCGGCGGTGGTTTTGTGCGTGCCGTTGAAGTGGGGATCGACCGGGCCGGCTACAGCGATCACGTGGCGATGCTCGACCCGAGCTGGGAAGAGGCCTGGTCTTTCACCGTGACCAACGACAGCGCGTATACGTGGCAATGGACGCGGGCTGAAGTGCGCGGGGCGAAGCGATCGGAGCGTGATCCGCGGCGAAGCATCAGCGCGAAGCTGTATTGCGATGCCGGGGATGATGCCCTCCTGCTGAGTGATCCGGAATACGACCGCGGGTACGGTTCATCGTTTCCCGGCAATGACTGGCCCCTGCTCGCCGAGCACGACATTGGATGGGGTTGGAAGGACACCCGCACCGTGCGCCTGGATATCCGTGACCTGGCCCCGATGCAGCCGGGCGAGCGCTATCGAATCGTCCTGACGTTCGGTGGGCATGCCCATACCAGAGGCTACATGGACAGCCTTGTCCTGCGGGGCAGGCCCCTCGAGGCAACCCCTGCGGAGATGAGCGTCGTCGAGCAGCCGACGGCAACCTGGGCGCCGCAGCAGGGCGGGCGGATCGATCCGGCCCCCGCCGTCCGGGTCAGGGATGCGGCCGGTACACCGCTCCCCGGGCAGGAGGTCTCGGCCCGTCTGGCCGTGGGCGGCTTTGCCGATGGCAGCAGGACCACGGTGACGACCGACCATGAGGGGATCGCCCGGTTCGATGACCTGCTGATCGTTGAGCCGGCAGAGGATGAGCGGATCGTCTTCTCGGTCGAGGGGGTGGACGATGTCCGATCAGACCCGTTCCGGGCCCGTGCCCTGACCGATCCGGATACGCTCGCGTTCGATCGGGCCCCGCAGCGGATGTGGACCAGCGAACTGCCGGCCGACCTCGTTCCCGCGCCGCGGGTCAAGGCGATGCTGGATGATGGCACGCCCGTGCCCTACGTCGAGGTGACCGTTCGTGCCGAGCCGGCGGTGCTCGATGACGACAGCCAGACCACCGCGAAGACGGATCACGATGGGATCGCACGCTTCGACGGGTTGGTCATCCGCGAGGCGGGGGACGGCTACCGGCTGATCTTCGATGCCCCGCGTGCCGCGGCGCTGCGGTCCGAAGCGTTCGCGGTCGAGCGCGTGGCCCATGCCCCGCGGATCATGGTGGATGCCGGCCGCATCGCCGCGATCCGCGAGGCGGCCGCGGAGCCGGGCTCGCATCACGCCGAGGCCATCGAGGCGATGAAGCAGCGGATCGGGCAGGGGGCGAGTGCGTACCGGCCCGGCTTCCACCAGGATGATGAGAATTACTTCAACTCGTGGCTGGCGCGCGAGGCGGCGCTGGTGTACCTGCTGACCGATGATGCGGCCTACGCCGAGACGGCCCTCGAGGCCCTGCGCGCCCTTCCCGATGCCGGCTCTGAACAGGGCAGCGGCCTGGCGCGTGCCCAGCGGAGCGTGGCGTTTGCATTCGCCTATGACTGGGCCGGCATGGGATGGGGTGAGGATGAGCGGCGGTGGGCCCGCGAGCAGATGATCGAAGCGCTCGATGCCTGGCCCGACTTCCATCACACGAACCTCGGTCATCCGCGCGGATCGAACTGGGTGGCGGTCTGCCGCGGGGCGGAGTTGATCCTGCTGATCGCGGCCGGGCAGGAAGAGGCCCGTGCCGACCGGCTCGAGTCGGTCGTCAATGACCTGCGCCGGCACATCAACGTCGGCTACGGCAGCCTCGGCTATACGCAGGAGGGGCTCGGTTACAAGAGCTACGGTGCATCCTTCCTGTATCCCGCGGCACTGGTGCTTGAGGCGGTGGTGGGCGATGACACCCTGGCCGAGCCCATCCGCGGGATGCGGAGTTGGCGCATGGTGATGTACGGCGCCTCGTTCGGCTACGGGTCGATCGATGAGCACCGCCGCAAAATGCCGTATTACCCCCAGAGCGGCGTGTCCAATCCCTACTTCTATGAAGAAGGGTTGACCAGCCTGCTGTGGGGCTTCGTGTCGCGCGCCGATGCGCCCTACTACAGGCACTTCTACGACCGCATCACCGGTGTCAAGTCGCCGCTGGAGCCGCGTTTCAAGTACGACCAGCACCGCGCCGCCACGACGTGGGCGGTGCTGCTGTATCCGCTGGATGTGCCCAGCCGCGATCCCTCCGGCCGCTGGCCCGCGGCGGTCGAGGACACCCGCGGCTACTACTGGTACCGCAACCGCTGGCAGGATGAAGATGACACGCTCGGCCTGCTGATGGCCGACACCAGCCATCACCCCCGGGCGTGGAACCAGCCCGAAGCGCTGGCCATGAGCCTGTATTCGCAGGGCACGCTCTTCCTGGGCGGCCCCGGCCGGGGGCGCGATGCGACCGATTTCACCTCGATCAACGTCGATGGCCGGCGCCCCACCGGCAACCCCACGGGTGAGCGCATCTCGTTCGAGACCGGGGATGATACGGCTTACATCGTGGTCGGCGGCGGCGCGGCGTACCGCAACGTCGGCCTCGACCGCATCCAGCGCCATCTGAAGGTCGACTTTACCGGGCGCGGCGGCACCGAGGCCGTGTTCAGCAGCCTCGACCGCTTCGAGGCCGATGGCGAGCGCACGGTCACCTGGCACGCCAACCTTCGACCGGCGTGGCAGCCCCCGATGCAGGCGCAGCGGATCAGGGAGTCGAACCGACCCGCCTTCATTCTCCGCCGCGCTGACAACCCCGATGCCTGGCTCAAGGGCTGGGTGCTCCACCCGGCGGATGCCCGCGTCGAGGCCGATGCCGACAGCCTCGCCGTCAGCACCCGCAAGCGCCGCGGCGACATCTGGATTGCCTGGACCACCGGCACCGGCGAACCCATCACCGCGTCGATCCGCGGCGAAGGCCTCAACACGCAACTGACGATCGGTGACAGGGTCATCACGTTCGACCAGGATTCGCAACGCATCCAGGCCGCCGACCCGTGATCGCCTGCCAGGCGGGTGCCACACCGAATCCTCGACGTGGCATGTCGGTGCGCGAACATCAGCGCTCACCGCTGTGAAGTTGACTCCCTGTCGCTTCCCAAGAGGGACCGCGGGTGAGGGCAGATACGGCCCCACCCTGCGTTTCTCCCCTCACCCCAACCCTCTGCCCTGAAAATAACACCCTCTCCCTCTGGGAGAGGGCTGGGGTGAGGGGAGATGCGCAAGGCCCGTCCGAATCTCCCCCTCACCCCCGGCCCCTCTCCCGGTGGGAGAGGGGAGAAGAGCCGGACGCGGTTTTCATCGTCGGGGGTGAGGCGCCAGCCTCGTGACACACTGCTCTGAAAATCGCCGGGGTGGACTGGCGACCGGTTGTGGTGCAGGCTTCCAGCCTGCTGCGACAATACGACGGAGCAGGCTGGAAGCCTGCACCACAACGAGCCCGCTGGCCACCGCGCAGCAGCACGATTTTCATTGATGTGGGTGTCGCAACGCGACATGAAAGAGTTCCAGAGGGAGAGGGAGTTATTTTCCGGACAGAGGAACAGGGCGCTGCGCTGGCGAGTGTCCTCGCGGCGAATCCGGTGAAGGCGCTCAGGTCCGTTGGACGTTCGCTCGGGATGCGGGCAAAGAAAAAGGCGAGGAGCCGGAAGGCTCCTCGCCTGGGTGGTGAGGCTCAATGGCCGCGCTGGACCTCGGGTGCAGCGCTGACTCCATCGGCAGCCCCCATTACCTCCAGCGCCTCGGCTTCCGGGGCCTTCCGGGGCACATTCCGGGGGGGCGGGGGGGCCGGGCGGGCCGGGGGTCAGTCGGGGCGGCCTTCGGTGGTGGTGATTGTGTTCTGGGTGGTGATGGACATTTCGCCTTCGATCGGCGGCGCTTCGGCGTTCTGCATCTGGACGTTCAGCGGGCCCTGGATCGTCGTGCGCGACTCGAGGCGGTTGATCAGGCCGGTCGTGGCATCGAGCTCGATGCGGCCTTCTTCCTCGCCGCTGAGCTCGAGCTGGATCAGGGCCTGCCCGGTGTCGATCGGTTCGGCATCCTCGGCCAGTTCCAGCGTGCCCTCGAGCTCGAGTACGGCCGCGTCGTCGCCGCGCTCTTGCAGCGTGAAGCGGCGGTCCAGGGCCATCTCCGTCGGCTGGGCGACGGTCATCTGCTGCCGCCACCGCGCCCCCTGACCGACGGGCTGCTGCGGGTAGATGCGCTGGTGGGTGAGTTGCTCGATGAACGCTTCTTCGCCGTAGTGTTCACCGAGCATGTCCATCACCTGTTGGCGCTGTGCCGGTGGGACGTCACCGCCGGCCTCGAGCATGGCCTCGAGCATCGCATCGATGCCCTCGACGTCACCCACACGGCCCTGCGGGTCGATCGAGTAGGTGATGCGCTGGCCGACCAGGCCATCGAGCATGGCCAGCGGGTTGTTGGGGTCGTTGTCGGCGGCGGTGTCGTGCTCGAGTGCAGCGCCGGGGCCGGCATCGATCTTCAGCGCAGCGCGGTGGAAGGTGGCGGCGATCGTGGCGCGGCCGGCATCATCGACCTGCTCGACCTCGTTGACCAGCACCCCGGTCATTTCCTGCTGCATCTGCATCTGCTGGCCCATGACCTGCTGGCCGACGGTGGTCTGCTGCTGCATGGTCTGGGTGAAGACCATGCCCTGGCTGAGGTTGAGCTCGAGCGGCTGATGCGGCTGATCGCCCTGCGTGGGGGTGAAATCCTGATCGGCAAACGCCGGTGACGAAAGCGCCACAAACAGTGCCGCAATGGCAACGCGGTGTATCGGTGGCAACAGCCGGGGGGTGATCTTCATGGTCGGTTCCTTTGTGTGGGGGAGCCGGTCGGGACCGGTCGGGGAGGGGGTAGGGTCAACGTCGATACGGCATTATTCCCCGCATCGGAGCCGCGGGCAACGAACGATGAGAAAAAGCCTGAAGAACGGCTCCGTGCCCCCCCCCTCCGGCCCCTCGCGTGCGATTCTCAATGCAGTGAATCACGTGGCTGTCGCCTCACCCACGACGATGAAAACCGCGGCCGGCTCCTCTGTCCTCTCCCACCGGGAGAGGGGCCGAAGCGAGGGAGGGTTCGCCTCAAAAGTACCTGGACCCTTTTCTGATTCCGGGTTCAGTGGGCCGCGCTGCATAAGGGCCGAAGCAGATGCTGACGAACCTGTTGCCTTCGTTCAGCCACGATGGATCGCGGATGTCCTGCCGGCGAACAGGTGTCGATTCGACAAACCTGACGCCTTCCGGCAAAGGCAGGACCGTACCCTGTGCGCTGAGCACCTGCCCGTTGGGGTAGACCACAAAGAAGGCTGTGACACGAGTCAGATCGGGTGTTCCCCCTCCCAGGAGGAGGGTCCCACCTGCGGCTTCGGCCTCCTGCCAATGCGTCGGCGCACTGAGCGGCACACCGACAAAGAACGGGTGAACACTGCTTTCTGCAAGGTGAGAACGCAGCAACGCATCTGCCTGCGGGGCATCACAACCTGGCGACTGGCGACGTCATGCGATCACGACGCCTGCCATGACCACGGCAAGACAGATTATGACGATCACCGTCGTATTCACGGGTCCTCTTGATCAAAAGAGGCAACGCCTGCATCCCTGACGGCGCGGCGGCCGCGCCGGCCGGGCACTCTGGCCCCGCTTCGCGAGGCTTCGCCGTGGCAGGCCGGTAGAATGGAGCCGGGGGGAATTGAACCCCCGTCCCGTGACAGGAATGTTGCCGCTTCTACGCGTGTAGTCGGTGGTTTGATCTCGGCGGGGCGGCGGCCATCGACAGCCTCCGCACCGCCCAGCCCTGGTGAGGTTTACCCCGCGGGCGCCAAGGCGTCACCGTTGGGCGAGCCTGCTGGTTTGTCGCCCCGTGCCGCCCGCAGGCGAGGAGGCA
>PUMS01000299.1 GCA_003551485.1 Phycisphaeraceae bacterium
CACGACCCCCGGCCCAGTCCTCATTGCCGGCGGCATCGCCTTCATCCGCCTCGCGGTCGCGGCGGAACAGGTACGCCGCAAGCGTGTCCGGCTCGATCAGCACATCCTTGCCGCCCAGGCGCATGTTGCCCCCGAGCCCCTCGATCTTCTTCTGCTCGGGCAGGATGTCGATCACCGGGTGCTCGGTGTCGGGGCTGAACTCGGTCGAGCCGGCCCTGGCCAGCCCGCAGACGTTGCGGGCGTACTCGATCACCGCCACCTGAAAGCCCAGACAGATGCCCAGGTAGGGCACACCGTGCTCGCGGCAGTGCCGCACGCAGGCGATCTTGCCCTCGGTGCCGCGGGCGCCGAACCCGCCGGGCACGATCACCGCATCGAGCCCTTCGAGCATCTGCGGCGCCCTGGCCGGGTCCATCTCGACGGTATCGATCCAGATGACCTCGAACTCCGCCGACAGGTGCGCCGCCGAGTGCTCCAGGGCCTTGTCGATCGAGGCATAGGCATCGCGCAGTGCAGCGTACTTGCCCGTGATGCCGATGCGCGCCTTGTGGCGGCGCGGGGCCGACACCTTGCGGCAGTAGCTGCCCCAGCGCTCGCGGGCGCGGTCCTCGTGGATGGGGTTGACCCGGTCGTGCAGGTGCAGCAGCGACAGCACCTCGCGGTCCAGGCAGGCCTCGCGCATCGCCTCGGGAATGGTGTAGATCGACTTGCGGTCGTGCATCGAGAACACCCGCTGCATCGGCACGTTGCTGAACATGGCGATCTTCTGGCGGGCCGATTCGGTCGCCGGGCTCTGGGAGCGGACGGCGATCAGTTGCGGCTGGATGCCCGCCTCCATCAGCTTCTTGAGCCCGAGTTGGGCGGCCTTGGACTTCTGCTCACCAAGCGCCGGCGGCTGGATCACGTAAGTCAGCGCCACGAAGCAGGTGCTGTGCTCGCCCTCCTCGAAGGCGAGTTGGCGAAGCGCCTCGATGTAGAAAAGGTTCTCGTAGTCCCCCACCGTCCCACCGACCTCGATGAACACCACGTCCGCATTCTGCATCACCGCCAGCTCGCGCAGGCGCTTCTTCACCTCGCCGGTGACGTGGGGGATCATCTGCACGTCGCGGCCGAGATATTCGCCGTGCCGCTCCTTGTCCAGCACCTGGCGGTAGACCTGCCCGCTGGTGATGAAGTTGTCCGCGGTGAGGTTCTGATCCAGCATCCGCTCGTAGGTGCCCAGGTCCATGTCCGTCTCCATGCCGTCATCCAGCACGAAGACCTCGCCGTGGCGGTAGGGGTTGAGTGTGCCCGAGTCGATGTTCAGATAGCCCTCCATCTTGATGGGGGCCACTCGCAAACCCTTGTCCTTGAGCAACTTGGCAAGCGAACTGGAGAAGATGCCCTTGCCCAGCCCGCTCATGACCGTGCCCAGCACGGCCACGAACTTGTGCCGGCCCTTCCGGTAGCCGGACGGCACCGAATCAAAAAACTCCGACTCCTGCACCCGCTGCCCGGCCTCGGCCAGGATGCTGGGGGCCTGTTCGTCACGCTCGCTGGAAGTTGGATTGGCGCTGAGAGGCATAACTTACCGTAACACGATCCCCCACGTCGTTCAAGCCCCCCGACGGGAGCCGACAGCCGACGCGGACCGTGGACACCGGTGTCCATCCGCAGTGCCGGCGGCTTCCACAGGATGCACTCGAACAGACCTGCCTGCCCTGCGCGGTCGCCGCATCGCCAGTCTACCTTCCGCCCGGCCCCGCCATTGCGACGAATGCAGCCCCGCCAACCGGTCATCCGCCGGACTGCTCCTGCATCCACTGGCGCAGCCGCCGGGCGCACGCGGCGGCGTATTCACGATTCTGATGGCCTTCGAGCCGGGCGATGCGGTCCCAGAGGGCGAGGGCGGCTTCCCAGTCCCCACGGGACTCAAGCCGGGCTGCTTCCACAATCAGGGTCGAAATGTCCTCCTCGGTGGCGATGCCCACCGCGGCTCGGGCACGGGCCAACCCCGCATCCACGGGCTCGCGACCATTGGCCACGATCAACAGCCATATGACATTAACCAACGGGACGTACACCAGGATGCCCGTCCAGGCCGGATATCCGGACCTGCGAGATAGTTCCCCGAAGACCGCTGGAGGCAGCAGAACCAGCGCGGCAACGGCGATGATGGCCAGTACGGTCTGCATGACGATGCCGATCCGCGGTCGATTGACCGTCCGCTCCATCCTAACAGCTACCCCACCCGTAAGCCACCTTGACACCCGCCGTCATCGCCCCGCGAGACTCCAGTCCACGCCATTACCCCACGATGCCCACCCGCACCTCAATCCCCGCCAGTCGCCCCCCAACAACCACGCCCCACCACTGCCTCCAGATTTGCTCCCCCTCCCTCCCCCCTGCTGCTCACCCCCGACTTACCACCACGCCAACTTGACAGTCCCCCCTTCGGCGGTGAGAATTACCGGCTCTCATACCGCCTTCCCATGCCTCCCTAGCTCAATTGGCAGAGCAGCTGACTCTTAATCAGCGGGTTCCAGGTTCGAGTCCTGGGGGGGGCATTGCGCGCCGGGGGTGCATCGGGGTGCATGGAAGTGCAGTTTTCGTTGGTTTTCGCGGTTTTTGCGGGGCTTGA
>PUMS01000487.1 GCA_003551485.1 Phycisphaeraceae bacterium
AGGGGGGCGAGGGGGGCGAGGGGGGGGTTCACGCTGATGGAACTGCTGGTGGTCATCGGCATGATCGCCATGCTGCTGGGCATCGGCTTTGTCGTCTATGTCAGCGTGTTGAGGACCGGTGAGGCCGCCGCCACGCGGACGATCCTCGAACGGGCCCAGCAGGCCGAGCGCACCTACCGCGATGCCATCGACCTGCCCTACCACCGGCCCATTCCCGGTGTTAACGACATCGGCGGCCTGCTCAATGTGCTGATGACCCACGAGGAGTCGCGCATGATCCTCCAGACCGTCGGCGATGAGCGCCTCACCGAGAGTGAGGGCGACTGGCGGCTGACCGATGGCTGGGACCGCGCCGTCATCTACGTCCCTCCCGCACCCGGCGACAACGTCGACGGCTACCCCCGCCGGCGCACCAGCTACTTCGTCTCACGCGGGCCGGACGGTCAGCGAGGGACCGACGATGACATCTTCAGCTATGAGCTGTGAGCATCGAGGCCCGAGCCCCAAACCCCGAACGGGCCATTGACCCCGCGCCCCAAAGCGAGAGCCGCACCATGAACCACGGCCGATTCCACCCAGCACGCGACCGGGCTTTCACGCTCATGGAGCTGATCGTCGTGGTCGTGGTGATGGCCATCCTCGCCGCCATCGTCCTGCCGACGCTGTCGGGGCTTCAGCGCTCCGGGCGGGTCGAGGCCACGATCAACAGCATCACCAACGGTGTGTCCAGCCTCCGCGCACGCTCCGGCGCGGCCGTGGGCGACATGCACCCGCAAGTCCCCGGCGCCCGCTTCGGCGGCGCGGCGGGCATCTTCACCTCCAACGAACTGCGCCTGGCCCTGCACGATCAGCGGGCCGCCGCCGACGGCGGGACCGACTACCTCCAGATGATGTCCCCGCCGCGCTACGGCTTTGCCGACATGGGCGATGTCGATCCGTTCACCTTCGCCCGCGGCGCGGGCGTGGTGGGGCTGACGCGGCGGGAGGACACGGGTGGGGTCCAGCTCGTGCCGCCGCCGTTCGCCGTGCGCTTCGACGGCCACGGCCGGCTCGTGCTCGGCTCGACGGAGACCCGGTCGCAACTGGTCTACTACGATGGCCGCGGCGATGGCCGCTACCGCACGGGCAGCAACCGGGGCAATCCCCATACCGGCAGCAACCCCGAGACCTTCGACCGCCACAGCCCGCAGTTCAACTCCGCTCACGAGGGCGACCATGGCCGCATCATCGTGCCCTTCGATGAGCTGGAGACCGTCTTCGGTGTGATCGTCTATCCCAAGGCGGACATGCTCAACCAGTTCACCACCTTCGCCCCCGCCACCGGCGCGCTGCGCAACGAGATTCTCGAGCGCGGCCAGGTCGTCATCTTCGGCCGGCACGCCGGCGCCGGCCTGCGAACGGGAGGGATCGAATGACCATGAACACGATCCAGCCCCACCCCGCGCCCCGCCTCCTGCCCCCCTCTCCCACCGGGAGAGGGGCCAGGGGTGAGGGCCGGTTCGGACAGGCCACCGTGCGTCTGCCCTCACCCCAGCCCTCTCCCGGAGGGAGTGGGAGCCGGAAGGGACGGCCACATCGCCGGCGCTCGAGGCCCGGCTTCACGCTCATGGAGACGATGATCGCCATCGCGGTGTTCCTCATCGGCCTCGTGGCGGTGGCCTCGCTGTTTCCCGTCAGCCTCACCCTCCAGCGCTATGCGCTCAACGATGTGAGCACCCACGCCGTGGCCTCGACCGCCCCGGCGATGATCCGCAGCCGCGGCGTGACAGTTCAGCAACTCGAGGGCTGGGTCGCCGGAGTGCCTACGGTTCAGCGCATTGATAACACCCTTGTCGAGCAACTGTGGTCGCTCGGGGACCGCACCTATCCCGGCACCACCCCTCAGAACCGGCGGACCGTTTACTGGTATCCGCTCTTTCAGCGCAAAGCCCCCCCACCCACCAGCGCCACCAATTGGGTGGCCTACGTGCTCATCTTCCAGCGCGAGCACAACGACCCCGAGGGCTGGATGGGCGATCCGGTCCAGAGCATCAACGTCAACGCCAATTACGAGGGCGACGGCGAAATCCGCATCCGACTGCCCGGGGCCGGCAGTGTCCGCACCGGTGAGGTGTTTCTCGACTCCAGCGGCGGGGCGCGGCGGGCGGTGTTCGCCCCCGGGTCCGATACCGACATGATCGTCGCCGGCGATGCCGACACCGCCAACCGCATCAACGAGATATGGATCGGCCGCCGCTCGGCCACGGGCCAGCCGACACTGCGCCGGATCGTGCCCGTCGCCGACTTCGCCCGTTGAGGTCAACCATGATGAGCATGACCGATCAGACCGCAAATCGGCTCACCGCACCGCGTGCCACCGGCTGCCCGCCGACCGGTGGCCCTGGCGCCCATCGGTGGCACTGGCGGACAAGCCGCCCGTGCCACCCGGCCCCGAGGCAGCGCGGCGGGGGGTTCACCCTCACCGAGCTCCTGGTGGCCATCGCCATCGTGAGCCTGATGATCACGCTGGTCAGCCGCATCCTCGTCGAGTCGTCCAACGCCACGGCCGTGGGCATGGCCCTGAGCGAGGTCATCGGCACCGGCCGGACCACCAGCGCCCAGTTGCGCCACGATGCCC
>PUMS01000106.1 GCA_003551485.1 Phycisphaeraceae bacterium
AGGTCCTCGGCGTAGCCGGTGGTCTGGCGCCGCTGGGTGATAGGGCCCTGGGCATCGCCGCGAAGGAACTGGCGGATCAGCGCCTCGGGCGGGGAGAGCTCGCCCCCGGCATCGCGGATCGCCTGGAAACGGTGGCGGGGGGCGACCAGCAGCATCCGGCCCTTGTCCAGCATCGCCATGCGGTCGGCGATGGTGAATGCCGAGTGCATCTCGTGGGTGACCACCACACTGGTGACACCGAGCTGTCGCGTCAGGTTGACGATGAGCTGGTCGATCTCGGCGCTGGTGACCGGATCGAGCCCGGCCGAGGGCTCATCGTAGAACAGAATCTTCGGATCCATCGCCAGCGCCCGGGCCAGGCCCGCCCGCTTCTTCATGCCGCCGGAAATCTGGGATGGGTACTTCTCCGCGTGCTCGCGCAGGCCCACCAGTTCGAGCTTGATCTTGACCATGATGTCGATCGTCGGCGCCGGCAGCGCGGTGTGCTCCTGGAGCGGCAGGGCCACGTTCTCGCGCAGCGTCATCGAGTTGAACAGGGCCCCGGACTGAAACAGGATGCCGAACTGCTTTCGCACCTCGTTGAGCGCGGCCTCATCTTCGGGGTCGATCCTCCGGCCGAGGATGCGCACCGTGCCCGCCTCCGGCCGCAGGCTGCCGATGATGCAGCGAAGCAGTGTGGATTTGCCCGAGCCCGAGCCGCCCATGATGACCATCGTCTCTCCGCCGCGCACGTCCAGGTCGATGCCCTCGAGCACCGGCCTGCCGTCGAAGCGCTTGACCAGGCCCTCGACCTCGATCACCGGGGGTTGAGTCGGCGCCTGCGCCTCGGCAGCTTCATCCGCGGCGGGGCGTGGCGCCCCCGTGCCCGGCGGTGCTGAGCGGTCCGCCGCGGGGGCCGATTCGGTGACCTGCGCGGCCGGGCCGGGACTTGCGCCTGATCCTGATGGAGTGGCCTGGGACATCGCCAATCGTTCCTCAACAGGGGCTGTGGGGGCATCATAGCCGCGCCCGAGGCCGACCCCAATGGTACGCGAGCGGTCCGTTGCGAATGAGGGGGCATGGCACGCATCGCGGGTGGATGGCCGATCCTTTACTCCCCTCTCCCACCGGGAGAGGGGCCGGGGGTGAGGGCAGGTCCGCACGCGGCGAGCGTGTCTCCCCTCACCCCGGCCCTCTCCCAGAGGGAGAGGGAGGAAGAGGCATCCCGCGATGCGTGTCATGCATCCGGCACGGGTGGGTTGTTCACCAGTACATGTGACATGTGGTGCGGGGGCAGTGGTGGACAAGCCAGCAGTGACATGCGATGCGCCCTGCCCCATCCGGCCCGAGAAGATACGGCTCCCCCCTCTCCCGCCGCGGCCGGCTTGCCTCGCCACGGCGGACGTGTCTGTTACCATGTCCATCGGATCGACCGGGCCGATGAACGGGATGCGGCCCGTGACCGAGGAGACCGCCCCAATGACCCAGAACGACCGGGTACGCATCGCCATCATCGGCGCCGGCGGCATCTGCCGCACACGCCACCTGCCCAACCTCGCCGACATCCCCGAGGCCGAGATGCTCACCGTCTGCAACCGCACCCGGCGCAGTGCCGAGAAGGTGGCCGGGGAGTTCAAAATCCCCGGCGTCGACACCGACTGGAAGGCCGTGATCCAGCGCAAGGATGTCGATGCCGTGCTCATCGGCACCTGGCCTTATACGCACGCCGAGATGTCCATCGCCGCGCTCGAGGCCGGCAAGCACGTGTTCTGCCAGGCACGCATGGCCATGGACCTCGATGAGGCCCGGCAGATGGTCGAAGCCGCCGAGGCACACCCCGGGCAGGTGGCCATGCTCTGCCCACCGCCCCACCGCATGCCGTGGGAGCCCTACATCAAGCGGCACGTGAGCGACGGCACGCTCGGTGAAATCCGCGAGGTGCGCATCGAATCGACCAGCGATGCCAACCTCGGCCCGCTCACCTGGCGCGAGCGGATCGAGTTCTCCGGCAGGCAGATTCTCCAGATGGGCATCTGGGCCGAGACGCTCAACGCCTTCCTGGGTGATTACGAGAGCCTCAGCGCCCAGCTCGACACGCCCCTGGCCACCAAGCCCGATCCGGACGATGGCGATGCCGACTACACCATCCGCATCCCGCAGGTGGCGCACATCCACGGCCGGCTGGAATCGGGCATCAGCGTCAGCGAGCATCACTCGGGCCTGTGGCACCACGATGGGGTCAACTCGATGTGGATCATCGGCTCCGAGGGCACGATGCGGCTGGATGCGATGGAGGGCATCCACCTCGGCCGGCGCGGCGGGGAACTGGAACCGGTGGATGTGCCGCTGTCGCAGCAGCGGCCGTGGCGCGTCGAGCACGACTTCATCGAGGCCGTGCTCGATGCCCGCAGGGCCGGCACCTGGTCGGTCAGCCCCGACTTCCACGAAGGGCTTCGCTACATGAAAAAGGTCGAGGCCGTCCACCGCGCCGCCGAGAGCCACAGCATCATCCAACTCCAAGACCTCTAACCCCCCCGCCCCCGGAAGCCCCCGGAAGTGCCCCCGGAAGTCCCCGGAAGTCCCCGGAAGTCCCCGGCAGTCCCCGGCAGTGCCTCGGCCCCCAGTTC
>PUMS01000451.1 GCA_003551485.1 Phycisphaeraceae bacterium
AATAATGAAAACGCGTTATCATCCCGGGTGTCGATACGACGTTATCAATAACAGGCCGGAGGACGCCCCATGAAACCGCCTGACAAACCATCGCCCGGACGCCGGATGCGACCGGCGGTCAGCCTGAGGGCGCCGGCCCGGCGGCGCGGCGGGTTCACGCTCATCGAACTGCTCGTGGTCGTCTCCATCATCGCCCTGCTCATCGCCATTCTCCTGCCTGCGCTGGGCGCGGTGCGCGCCTCGGCCCATGCCACCGCCTGCCTGAGCAACATGCGACAGATCAGCCTCGCCGCGCTCAACTACGCCACCAGTCACAACGATCGACTGCCCGCGGCCACGCTCACCCACGGCGGGGGCGCCGCGGGCGCCGTCGAGGCAAGCTGGCTGAGCACGCTCGAACCCTACGCCGGCCGCACCGACCTGATCGCACGCTGCCCCGATGACCACAGCCCCCACTTCGACCAGCCCGAGCCCAACACCGGGCGGCTGCGTCTGACCAGCTTCGCCACCAACTACTACCTCTCGGGCAACATGGCCGGCTTCGAGGCCTACGCCTCGCTCAATGCACTGCGCAACCCCAGCCGCACGATCTTCGCCGTGGAACTTGCCGAAACCGGCGGCTTCGCCGTCAGCGACCACATCCACCCGGCGTGGTTCATCACCGGTGACCTCGAGGCCCGTGCCCGCGAGCAGATCGCCATCGACCGGCACAACGACCGCAGCAACTACAGCTTCCTCGATGGCTCGGCCCGCCCGCTGGCCATCCACGAGACGATCGAAGTCGGACCCGGCAGCCGCCCGGGCAACATCAACTGGATACGCAACCTCTTTGACCCCACCGTCGCCCGCTGACCCACCGCTGGGTGGGACCGGTCCGGAATGGACCGGGACAACGGCACCGAAGCAGGGCCGTCGCCGGCAGGCGTTTTCTGTTCCCCCCTTTTTCAGGAGACCCGAAGATGAAGCACGCAACCACAACCCTCACCGCCCTGACGATGAGCCTCGGATTCAGCGCCGGCGCTGTGCTGGCCAACGGTGGCCACGATCACGATCACGACCACGATCACGACCATGACCATCACGCCGACATCGAGATCGGCCAGTTTGAGGGCACCCTCGGCTTCGACCTGCCCGGCCACGGCCACGACCATGTCCACGCTGACATGCATCCCAACGCGCTGCTGGGCGGCTTCTCGACCATCGATCCCGGCTTCGATGCCCTGGCCCATGATGAGGATGACCTGCATGTGCTGGGCGAGGGGGCCGAGATCTGGGCGCGCGTGATCGGCATCGATGATGGACTGTTCATTCACCACCGCACCACGTTTGACCTGCTGGCCAGTGCCACCGGGGATGAGTTTTTTCTCGGCGGCCATGACCTGCACACCCACGTGCTCTTCCATGCACCTGATGCGAGCCTGGGCGATGAGTTCGACCTGGAGCTTGAGTTCTTCGATGCGGGCACCACCGGCTATGGCGAATCACCCGTGTTCGAGATCGAGTTCACCGCCGTGCCCGAGCCGGCTTCGCTGGCGCTGCTGGGTGTGGGCGGCCTGATGCTGCTGCGGCGACGACGTTGACCCGGAGCGTAGAGGTCCGGCCGGGCCGCGGGGGCGGGGCAATCCGCCCCCGCCCCCGCCCCGCCCCCGGCCGGCATCTGCCACCCTCTGAAAGGAGGCTTTGACGATGCGACGATTCATCCCGATGGTGTCACTGCTGGCTTTGGTCCATGCTCCCGCCGCGCTGGCCGACGGCCAGCATGAAGGCGATGTGCTCGTCGCCCGCAGTGGTGACAATAACATGTCGTGGATGTTCAACCCCAGCCCGCCCATCGTGCTCGACCCGGTCGATGGGCCTCTGTTCTACGGCTGGACGGGCACGATGCCCGGCTTCGAGCACCTTTTCAGTTCTCAGCCGGAAGAGGATCGGTTCACGCTCGAGTCGGGCGCCTCGATCCACCTCGAACTGCTGCAAACCGAGGAAGGCTTCTTCGTCTGGGATGAGGGGCTGACCGGTGCCGGCCTGGCCGAGCCCGGCGACAGGCTGCTGCTCGGTGGCCACACCCTGCACAATCACCCGATCTGGCACATCGATTCGGACGTGGTCGGCACCGACTTCCAGGGCGCGATGGACATTACCTTCCGCCTGCTGGACACCGGCAGCACTGCCTATGCGCCCTCCGAGTCGTTCACGCTGACGTTCAGCACGTTCCTGCTGCCGGGCGATGCCGACTTCGATGGTCACGTGGGGCTGCGGGATGCTTCGGCCCTGCTGTCCAACTACGGCCGCCCTGAGCCCATGCGCTGGCGCGACGGCGACTTCACCGGCGACCAGATGGTGGGCCCGGCGGACCTGGGCATCCTGATCGACAACTGGGCGGCCACCGTGAACGGGTCGGCGAGCTCGACCGCCCTGGTGGTCCCCGAGCCCGCCACCGCGGCCATTTTCATGGCCGCTGTGACGGCCCTGACCCTCCGCCGCGCCCGGCGCTGACCCCACCGGCTGTGAACGGTGGGGTTGTGCGGGTGGCCTGGTCAGAGGTCTTTCGGTCACGTCATGGCCACCCGCCGCGGACGGCCGCTGGCCATGCC
>PUMS01000182.1 GCA_003551485.1 Phycisphaeraceae bacterium
GGCGATGCCGACACCGCCGGCCGCATCAACCAGATATGGATCGGCCGCCGCTCGGCCACGGGCCAGCCGACGCTGCGCCGGATCGTGCCCGTCGCCGACTTCGCCCGTTGAGGTCAACCACGATGACCATGACCGATCAGACAACAAATCGGCTCACCGCATCGGGTGCCACCGGCTGCCCGTCAGCCAGTGCAGTGGGCACCCATCCTACGCACTGGTGGACAAGCCACCAGTGGCACCCCTGGCCTATGCCCCGGTGGGCGGGCCGCCGGTGCCGCCCGGCCCCGAGGCAGCGCGGCGGAGGCTTTACCCTCACCGAGCTTCTGGTGGCCATCGCCATTGTCAGCCTGATGATCACGCTGGTCAGCCGCATCCTTGTCGAGTCGTCCAACGCCACGGCGATGGGCATGGCACTGAGCGAGGTCATCGCCACCGGCCGCACCACCAGCGCCCAGTTGCGCCACGATGCCCGCTTCATGGTCGGTCCCGGCGGCCTCACCGCCGAGTCCAACCCGCGACAGTTCGAGTATTCACCCGACCGCGGCGGGTTCCTGGTGGTCATCAACCACCGCTTCAACGCCCAGTTCCTCATCGGCGGTGACACCGTCACCCGCGAGGTGCGCAGCGACCAGGTGATGTGGGTCCGCCAGGGCCACGGCGAGACCGCCCTGACCCCCTCCCACTCGGGCCGCTACGACAACGACCTGGCCGCGCCCTACCTGCTGGTGTGGTACGGCCACGGCCAGCCGATCAACCAGATCGACCCCGAACAGAGCGATGACCTCGGCAGCGGCCGAAACGCCCTGGCGCCGGATTTCCCCCTGGCGCGGCAGGCGCTTCAGCTCTACGAGCGGCAGATGAGCCCCGGCCGCCGGCACGTGCGGGGCGGCCTGAGCGGCAGCGGCGTGCAGAACGGGCCCGGCCAGCGTTTCAACGCCACCTGCGATGTGGCGTTCGTCTCGCTGCACAACCGGGCCAGCGATGCGGCACAGGACGGCCTCCTTATCGTCGGGCAGGCACCGGCCCTCCTCCAGACCAACAGCCCCGATGGAACGTATCGCACTGGCGCGCTGGGCTTCGCCTTCGCAGCACAGCGCCTTCGCGTGCTGCTGCGGCCATCGTTCAGCGAGACCGGGTTCGAGCCCGATGCCATCGCGCGGATGCACCCGCTGCTGGCACGCGGCGTGAGCGAGTTCGAGGTCGCCATGGCGATGGACGATGGCAACGGCCGGCCCATACGCGACGGCAACAATATCCGCTGGTTTGACATGGACGATCAGGCGCCCGGCGCATTCAGTGTCCCCGGCGCTGCCGGCACGGTGGCCTGGGTCTTCCGCCACGATGATATCGAAGACTCATCCTGGCCGCACCTGCTGCGCATCCGATACCGGGTGCACGACCGCGAGGCCCGGCTCACCGGCCCGGGTGATGAGCCGGGCCGCTGGTTCGAGCAGGTCATCCGCGTGACGCGCCCGTAGGCCCCCATGGCCCGGACGCCGCCTGCCTCCGGGGAACCGCAGCCCCCCAGAAAGGTCAACACACCATGAGCCTTCACGCCCGCCTCAATCATGCCCACCAGCGCGGCTCGGTCATCATCCTCGTGGTCGTGGTTATCGTCCTGATCGCCCTGGCCGGCACCGTCTACCTCCAGGTCGCCCGCACCGACCGGGCCATCACCCGCCGCGCCCACCACAACAACGTCGATCAGGTCGTCACCGCCACCGTCGCCCAGGTCAGGCAACTGCTCAAGCGCGACATCGTCGATCCCAACTCCGGCCAGATGCTCCGCTACGGTGAGGATGCCAACGCCACCACCGCCTTCGACTATCCCTGGACGCATCCGGATGAGAGCCTCCGCGGCGTGATCGACCGGATGCACCTGGCCACCCTCACCCCCGATTTCTCCACGCCCGGCGACCCCCGCTGGCGCCACCTTTCGCGCCTGAGCACCGACCCGTTCATCAACCCCAACGACGGCTCAACGCTGACCGGCCCGCATGAAGACGTGTCCGTCGACAACCCGATGCTGGCCGACACCACCGGCGACGGCGTGGGCGATGCGCTCTATCAGTGGGCCCCGCTGCGGCAGGTGGGTGAGATCGAATACATCGCCGCCGCGCGCATCATCGACGCCAGCGCCATGGCCAACATCAACGTCGCCACGCGCATGGATGGGGTCAGCGGCGTCGACGGCATGCTCGATGTGCGCGGCTATTACCCCACCGAGCTGAGGCTGGACCGGCTGCTCAGCCGCACCGGCGCCGGCGACTGGAGCGCAGAACTGAGCAACCTGCTGATGCGCCGGGGCGTGGACAGCCCTGAGCAACTCGGCCTCGATGACATCGACCCGCCGCGGGCCGATGATGAAGGCACCCGCGCCGGCTACTGGTTCCAGCGCGCCCGCATCTGGCACGATCGGACCAATGAATGGTCCTTCGCCGATGAGATCGCGCTTCGACACCGCTTCGCCCTGCGCGATGTGCTCCAGGTCGGCGACGTCGAGGGCGCCATGCCGCAGGTGCTCCGCCGCGATGCGCCCAGCGAGCGCTTCTACTTCCAGGCCGTGGGTGCGTCCGAGCCGAGTCCTCAAGCGATGGCGGCCTACTTCCAAGGTGGCACCGGGCCCATTGCCGACCGCACCTTCCGCAACATCCGCCACCTGCTGACCACCCGCAGCGGCCACACGGCCATTGCGCCCAACTGGGATGTGGGCGGCGGCCAGGCGCTGTTCGGCGATGCGCGGCCAATGAAGTTCGACCTGCTCAACACCCTCCGGGAGGAGGCCCAGCAGCAGCAGCGGATGCAGCGGCTGTACGAGATCACCGAGCGCATCTTCCTCGGCGGCGACCGCAACTACCTCGAACTGCCCGACAATGAGGCCCGCTTCGCCGCGGCCGACCTCGCGGCCAACTTCCACACCTACACCACGCGCCAGCGCCAGGCCCGCGGCCTCCAGGTCGGCGGTCGCACCTTCTACGGCCTGCGGCCGCTGCCGTTCATCCGCGAGGTCTACGTCCAGTGGATTTACGAGCACGAGCAGGAGGAGGAACCGGAAGACCCCGAAGCCGAGCCCCAGTTCAACCAGTGGCGCCGGCTCGATCAGTCCCTGGCCATCGCCATCGAGATCGGCAATCCGTTCGATGAGCCGATCGCCCTCACCGGGGCCGACGCCCCGGCGCTGCGCGTGGCCGTGACCGACACCGCCGGCACCCCCCTGATCTCGCAGCCGATCACGGGCAACGTGACGCTGGCGCCGCGCGATGCCGCGCGCGAGCAGCGAACGGCTGTGCTCTATTCCAACCGGGCCGGCGTGGGGGCCAATATCGTCGAGGATGGGCGCGGTGAGAACCTCGATGCCGACCTCAACCTTGGCAACCAGACGATCAACCTCGGCGCCGATGCAATCCAGGCACCGTTGCGGCCGAGGCTGAACAATGGCCGGTTCGATGACCGGTACGTCGCGCTTCAGATTCAGAACAGCGATGGCCAGTGGGTCACCTACGACCGCTTCGAGCTGCGCCGAACCACCACGCAGCAGTCGTTCTTCGAAACCGCCCAGGTGATCCAGACCCAGCCGACGCCGGACCCCTACCACCGCCACATCCAGCTTTCCTACGCGCGCGACGGCCGCAACTGGCGCTACCTGTCCAACCGCAACCGCCAGCTCTCACTGGAGCGCTACGACCACATCCAGGAGAACGCCGACCCGAGCGACGGTGACTACATGACCACCGTGCCGGGCTTCGATGACGATGAGAAGCCCAGCGAGGGCGCCGGCCCGATCCAAGGCGATGAGGCGCTCGACAATGTCCAACTCGCCGTGGCCGGCCGGCCCATGCTCAGCATCGCCGAACTCGGCTGGGTCTTCATGGTCGGCTACTACGATGGCGATGATGGCCGCGGCGACATCCCCACGCGCCTCAGCGGCCGCGACGGTGAAGGCGGATATCTCGACGACTTCGAAACCCGCCGGCTCACCCTTGACTTCTCGCGTGAGGCCGCGCTCACGCAGATGCCCGGCGCTGGTGCCATGCCCCACGCCGCGGTGCTGATGGACGTGCTGACCACGCTGCATCCGGGCTACGATGGGGTGGACAACGATGGTTCGGGCCAGGCCGATCAGCCTCATGACGATGGCCAGCCCGCCGAGCAGTGGATTGCGGGCACCATCAACGTCAATACCGCCCCGCCCGAGGTGCTGGCCATGGTCCTGCCGCTGGTCGAGCCCGGCGGTGTCGATGACATCGAGCAGCTCGTGCAGCGAATCATCGAATACCGCGACAACCCCGGCAACCGGCCGGGGCTCACCGGTGGGCTCAACATCCGCGCCAACCGCCCCGGCATCGCTTCGATCGGCGAACTGCTCTACATCAACCCCACGGGCGCGGACAACCCCGAAGACATGCAGCGCTTCGGCCAGAGCGGCGACCCCGCCGATGACCGGGTTCAGCTCTATCCCCTGCCCGAAGACCTCAATGGCAACGGCAAGCAGCGTCTGCCCGTGGCCGACAGCGCCCCGGAGAAGATGGCCCGCTTCCACCGCCTGGCGCAGGTGCTCTCGACGCGCAGCGATGTGTTCATCGGCTACTTCCTCATCCGCGGCTACCGGGTGGGCGAGTGGGACCGCGGGCCGGTGGAGTCGGCGCGGGTGGTGGCGGTGTTCGACCGCAGCCATGTACGGGGGCCGGATGATGAGGTCCGCATCCTGGGCGTGTACCGGCTGGATTGAGTTGCTCAGGCGCCCGCGGGTGGTTATCATGGCGAGCGCGTGAAATGGGTGCCTTCGCCCCCCGATGGGGCGGAGGAGCCTGGCTGCTCAGCCGATGAAGGAAGTCGAAGCGCCGCGGCTGGCAGGCTCCAGGTCGCATGTCGGGACCGCGCAGGGAGCGCATCCCCGCAGGTGAACCTCGAGCACAGGCCCTGGATGCACCCGAGCCACGCGGCCTGTCCGGATGCGTTCGCATCCGGCAGGGCGAGCCGCCCCGGTTGCGGCAGCATCGACCCGGCCATCGGTCCAGCGCCGATCGCATCCGGGGCACTGCTGTGACCGGCGCGGCTTTTTCATGCAGGGAGGTTTCAACATGACATCCCAGCCCGATTGCATCTTCTGCAAGATCGTCGCCGCACAGGTGCCCTGTTACAAGCTCTACGAGGATGAGCAGGTGCTGGCCATGCTCGATATCGGCCCGCTGTCGCGGGGCCACTGCCTGATCCTGCCCAGGGAGCACTACCGCACGCTCGCCGAGATGCCCGATGAACTGGGCGCCGCCTGCGGCCGGGTGGCGCCGCGCCTCTGCCGCGCCATTATGGCCGCCACCGGCGCCTCGGCCTCGAACCTGCTTCAGAACAACGGCCGAATCGCCCACCAGGCGATCGACCACGTGCATTTTCACATCATCCCAAAGTACGATGCCGAGTCGGGCCTGGGCATCCACTGGCCGGCGGGCAAGCTCGATTCCGAAGAAGCCCGATCCCTGGTCGACGCCATCACCGCCGCCATGACCTGATGTCGGCCCACCCGGCGTCGTTGCTCGACGTGATCGCGGTCGCCCGCTGCAAGGTGGTCAGGCAAGGCCCTGCCGTCGACGGCTTGCGCAGCACTTGGCGCTGAACCGGCCAAGGGGGGCCGGCGCGCCGGCATGAAGGAAAGGCCTCACGCGAAGGCGCGAAGGAAGGCCCGGTGCGGTACTACGACGAGACAACGCAGCATCTGCTCTCCTGCTTCGCGGCTTCGCGGCTTCGCGCCTTCGCGTGAGATATCCGATTCTGACTGTTGGTTGTGGGGTGGGCGTGCCGATTGGGGTGGGGTTGTCGGGGCGGTTGGGCCGCGCGGGGCATCTACGCTCACTTGAACCGTTCCCCGCCCGCGGAAAGACAGAGGGACACGTGGAGGCAACATGCGCCGCGGCAGTGCTTACCGCTTGCCCACCGGCAGGTCGACTTCGAGCACCTGGCCATCGTCCAGCAGGCGCTGCTTGAGCCTGTCGATGTCGATCTGCTGGACGCTGGCGTTCTGTTCGATGGCGTGCACCGCGGCGGTGGCGGCGGACTGGCCCAGGATCATGAACACCGGCTCCATCCGGATCGAGCCGAAGGCGATGTGCGAACTGGATAGCGCCACCGGCACCAGCAGGTTCTCGCACTCGCTCTCCCGCGGCCGGATGGCGCGATAGCCGATCGGGTAGGGCGCCGCCGGCGCCACCTCGACGTTGCCCTCGTTGATCACCCGGCCGTCGATGACCAGGCGGCGGCAGTTGTGCGAGTCCATCTGGTAGGCGGCCATGCCCACCACATCATCGACCACCTCGTAGCGCCGGCAGTGGTGCTCGGTCATGACCAGGTCGCTGACCATCCGGCGCCCTTCGCGCACGTAGAGCTGATGCGGCCAGCCGCCGGTGGGGATGAACTCATCTTTGGGCAGCCCCCACTGGCCCATCTGCTCGCGGACGGCCTTCGGCACGCCGGGATCGTTCTGGAGAAAGTAGAACAGCCCCACGTTGTGGGTCACGTGCTGCTGGAAGAGGCGCTCGCGCGTGGCGTAGTCGGCGGTGGGCCAGTCGTGGTTGTGGCCGATGAAGTCGGTGCTGACGGCGCCGAAGTTGTTCGTGTCGGTCTTGCCGTTGGGCATGGCCTTGGTCAGGTTGAACGCATCCCACACGCCGGCTTCGATGTAGCGGCGCAGCAACTCATACCACGCCGGGTCGTAGCCGGCGGGCCTGGGTACGGGCATGCGGTTGTCCGCCACGTTGGTGAAGCAGATGCGGAAGTTGTAGGCCTGGATGCAGCCATCGCCGCGGCCCTGCACGCCCGGCTCGACGTCCTGCACGCCCGGCAGCAGGCCGCTCGAGGGCACGCCCTCGGTCACGTAGGGGTCGACCCATGCCTTGAAGTTGTGGTTGGGGTGGCCGAAGTGGATGCCGTTGAGTGTCTCGCGGTACTGGCTGTTGGGCTCGCGGCCGGCGTGGAAGCTCACGCCCGCCATGGCCATCAGGTCGCCTTCATAGGTGCAGTCGAGGAACACCTGCCCGCGGTAGGTGCGGCCGTCTTCCATCTCGATGGCGCGGATGCGGCCGTCAGCGCGGTGCACCTTCGAGAGGTGGGCATCGTGGTGGACCTCGACGCCGGCCTCGCCGATCCACCGCCGGTAGATGTTGGCCGCAAGGCTCGGCTCGAAGGTCCACTGCTCATCCACACCGTAGTGTCGGCCGACGTTGCGGTAGAAGTCGCGCGAGATGCCGCCGATGGCGGCCTTGTTGCCGATGTCGGTGGCACCCAGACCGCTCGCGGTCATGCCGCCGAGAAAGCTATCGAAGGCCACGAGGGCCGCGCGGCGGCCCATCCGCGCCACCTGCATCGCCGCGACCACCCCGGCGCAGGTGCCACCGTAGATGACCACATCGGCCTCGATCGTGGCCGCAGCGGAGGGGGTAGAGGGGCGGTAGTAGTAGAGATCGGGGAAGGGGTTGTCGCTGCTCATGGTCCGATCGCATCCTTTCATCCATCGGCTTGCGGCGCCGGGTCGGGCCGGCGCCCGATAAACAGTCGGTAGGGCATCGCTTCATCGGGCTCGATGGCGGCATCGAAGCCGCGGTCCTCGAGTGTCCGAAGCCAGGTGTCGCTGTCGAAGAGGCCGCAGGTGTGGCGATCCTCGAACACCCGCAGTTCCGCACCATCGCGGATGAGGATCACCATCACCATCTCGAAGCGGGTGTCGGCGGGGTCGGGATCGTAGACGTAGGACATGTAGCTGACGATGAAGCGGCCATCGCCGTGCTGGTCGGTCTCGATCTGGTTCTCGACCCACTCCTCGCGGGTGTAGGTCGGCGCGGCGATGAAGATGCCGCCGGGCCGCAGGTGCACCCGCGCCGTCTCGAACACCTGCGCAAGGTCCTCGATGCCGGTGATGTAGTCGATGGCATCGTGGCACAGCACCGCATCGAACTGCCTGCCGAGCCGGATGCTGCGCATGTCGCCGACGATGCACTCGACGTCGGGATTGAGGTTGCGGCAGTTCTCGAGCATCGGCGCGGAGAGGTCGACGGCGACGGCGTCGAAGGTGTCGGTCAGGTGGCAGAGCGTGTGGCCCCCGCCGGCGCCCAGTTCCAGCAGTGCCGGCCGGGGGCGGCCGGCATCGCCGCCGGCGCCGTCGGCGGGCGGGTGATCCACGCCGTAGGCCAGCAGCAGTTGGCGGATGCGCTGGGCCTCATCGCGGTAGTCCCGCGGCGGTGACAGCAGTGGCCAGAAGGGAGCAAGATCGTCGTAGAGAAGGTTCATGCAATGGTGACCCCCGGAAGCCCCCCCGGCCCCCCCGGAAGTCGCCGCAAGTGCTCCTGGAAGCGCCCCTGAAGCGCCCCGGATGCTCCCGGCCCCCGGCGACACCCGCCGCGGGCGCGGAGGGTCGGGCCGCGGGTGGCGGCCGTCAGCGTGGCGGGGTTACTCTTCCTTGACGCGGCCGAGGTACTCGCCCGTGGTGGTGTTGATGCGAACGACCTCGCCCTGCTTGATGAACGGGGGCACACGGGTCTTGAGGCCGGTTTCGCAGATCGCCTCCTTGAGCTGGTTGGTGGCGGTGGCGCCGCGGACCACGGGCTGGGTCTCGGTGATCTGAAGGTCCACCGCCGCGGGCAGCTCGAGGCTCATGACCTGTCCCTCGTGGACCAGGGTGGTGACCACGGTGTTGGGCTTGAGGTAGAGCAGGGCATTGCCAAGCTGCTCGTTGGGGATCGAGAGCTGGTCGAAGGTCTGGTTGTCCATGAACACGGCGCCCGAGCCGTCGGAGTAGAGGTACTCCATCTCGCGGCGGTCGAGCATGGCCTGCTCGACCTCCTCGACGCTCCGCAGCCGCTTCTCGACGTGGCCGCCGGTCCTGACGTTCTTGAGTTTGACCTGCACGTAGGCCGGTCCCTTGCCGGGCTTGACGTGCTCGGTGGAGACCACCAGCCACACCTGGTTATCCATGTCCAGCGCCATGCCGGGTTTAACGTCCGTCGCCTTCACGGTTGACAGCTCCTGCAAACAGGGGCACGGGGGCGTGCACCAGCCCGGCCCCTGCCGGGCGTGGAGTCCTGCATTATGCCACCACCCGCGCCTTGCAGCAACCGCCGGACGCCACGCGCATGGTGCGCGGTGTGCCAGATTCCCCGGCCCTCATGATGCAGGGTGGGTCGAGCGAGGCTTTGCAAGCAACGCACCTCCCTCGCCCCATGCTGCGCGCTACGCCTCGTCGCGGCTTTCGTTTGCGGCCACCTGCCTGGAGGGTTTTTCCAGCAGGTCGGCGCCGGCCTGGGTGGCCAGCCACAGGCCGATGGCAATCACCACACCGTCCCAGAAGCGAAGGCACAGCAGGTAGGCCATGCACGCGGTGGGGGTCTGGTCAACGAGCGTGAACACCAGCAACATGCCCCCATCCAGCGTGCCCACGCCCGAGGGGGTCACCTGCGCCGCCAGCAGTGCCTGTGTGGCCACGAAGATCAGCGCCAACTCACCGAAGCTCAGGCCCGTGGCCCCGCCGATGCCGAAGAACACCGCCGGCCGCACGAACATCGTCAGGTGGCTGAGCAGCAGGATGAGGAACGTGCCGCTGGCGGTGGCCTTCTCCTGGTTGAACACGCGGTGCACCTGCTGCTCCATGTCCCGCGTGCGCTGGCTGAGCCGGCGCATCAGCCGCGAGCGCGAGAACCATCGTCGCGTGCGGAATATCAGCACCGTCAGGGGCATCCACTCGCGATACAGCGCGATCCACAGCAGCAGGCAGATGCCGCAGAACACCGCCGCCGCCACCATGATCATCACGCCCACCGGCAGGTACGGCTCGGAAAACAGCGTCCCGCGGAAGTGGATCGCCGTGGCGGCCGTACACAGGGCGAACAGCAGCGCAAAGCTCAGCGCCTCGACGTATTTGACCAGCACCACCGTACCCGCAAGCTCGTGCAGCGACAGGCCCGTGCGGCGGGCCACGTAGAGCACCCGCACCGCCTCGCCGCCGAGGTAGCTCGATGGCGTGACGATGTTCACCGCCAGGCCCACGGTGGTGGCGCTGACCAGGGTGTGGTAGGGGATGTCGTGGCCAATGGGCCGGTTCAGCCGCGACCACGCCGCACCCTGGAGCAGCAACACCGCCAGGGAGACCAGGCCCACACCGATAAACGCCATCGGCCCGCTCTCTCGGAGGGCCTGGAGGGTCTCGGCCAGGCCGACCCACCAGACCACCCCGCCGAGGATGACCACGGAGGCGATCAGCATCACGGCCCACTTGATGGTGCGTCGCAGGGGCAAGCAAAAGTCCTTATTCCCCCCGGCATCGGGAGGTGCCTTATACTCGGCAAATTATTCATCGGCCAGTCCCGGCCATGCAATCGCCCCCCTTGCCCCACCCCATGACCGAGGTTTTCATGCGAGCACTCGTCACAGGCGCCACCGGCTTCATCGGCAGCCATCTGGTCGAGCACCTGCTCGAGCAGGGCCACGAGGTGAGCATCCTTACCCGGCCGGGCAGCGACCGCTCGCGGCTCGACGGCCGTCCCATCGACGTTCACGTCGCCGACCCCACTGACGCTCCTGCCCTCGGCCGCGCCCTCAGGGGCATCGACCTGGTCTTCCACGTCGCCGGGTTCATGCGTGGGCGGCGGTGGCCGGAATACGTGGCAGGAAACATCGAGCCGGCACGGGCGCTGGCCTCGGCCGCGGCGGACCTGGACAACCCGCCCAGGCGGCTACTCTACATCAGCAGCCTCGCCGCCGGCGGCCCCGCTCCCACCCCTGAGCCGCTGACTGAGGACGATCCGCCGCGCCCCATCGACCATTACGGCCGCAGCAAGCTGGAAGCAGAGCAGCAGATCATGGCCGTCGGCGACCGACTGCCGGTCACCATCATCCGGCCCCCTGTGGTCTACGGCCCCAATGACCGCAACTTCCTGCCACTGATTCGCACAGCACAGCGCTTCGGCATCGCGCCCACCATCGGCTCGCCGAAGAAGCGCATCAGCACCATCCACGCCCACGACCTGGCCCGCGGGGCGTTGCTGGCGGCCACGATGGACAAGGCCGCGGGCAGGCTCTACTACCTGACCACCCACACCGCCACGCTGGCGGAGATGGTCGATGCCATCGCCCTGGCGCTGGGCAGGCGGCTGCGCAGGCTGCGGATTCCGGGTTGGGTGGCGCGGCTGGCGGGCGAGGTGGGCCAGCTCCGGTGGGCGATCAGCGGCCGGCCGCAACTGCTGGCCAGACGGAAGGTTCGCGACATGCTCCAGCCGCGGTGGATTTGCTCCAGCCGGCGTGCGGAGCACGACTTGGGCTTTCACGGGGTATTCAACTTTCAGGATGGCATGAGACACACCGCCGCGGCCTACGCCCGCCAGGGCCTGATCGCCCCCCTGCCCGACGATGCTGCATAGCATGATCGTGCCCGGCTGGGGATGGTCGCACTACCGATCTGCCCGCCGCACGGACTGATCCCCCGCCGTCGCCCTGCCCCGGCCTGGTGCATCCAGACCAGGAGGATGCCGGCCCGGCTCAACCGACCATGACCCGGCAGACCGAACAGTTCATCAGCGAGCCCATCGAGCCCGCAACCGGCACCGCCGACGCCACCGCCATGGCGCGTGGCGAGCCGGGCCTGCCCGCGGCGTTCACCTGGCGCGGCCGGGCTTACCACGTGGCCGGCCGGCTTGACACCTGGAAGCAGAGCGGTCCCAGTTCCTGTGGCGAACGGTACTTGCGCCGGCACTGGTACCGGGTGCAGACCCTTGAAGGGCCGGTGATGACCCTCTATTGCCTGCGCCAGCCCGCCAGCGCCCGCCGCGCCAAGGCCCGATGGTGGCTCTACAGCCTCCAGACCGCCGACACGGGCCCAAGCGGGTGAATCGTGCCGGTCACGGCTTCACCCAGCCGGCCCCGCCGACCGATGATCTGGCGGGACGGCGAAGCGGACGGGGAATCGATGGCGATGGCCGCGTTGCGGGCCGCTGCCAGCGCTCGCTCGCCGCGCGCAACTCGGCCTCGCGGCGTTTCCGTTCCGTGATGTCGCGGACGAAACCGCAACAATACTCTTCCCCTTCCGCCTCGACGAACACGGCCTGCA
>PUMS01000037.1 GCA_003551485.1 Phycisphaeraceae bacterium
TCACCGTCATGGGCGGCGCTGCGGGCGAGGTGCATTGCGACAAGATCGTCGAGATGATGCGAAACTCGCTCAAGACCGGCAGCCCGTTCATCTTCATCAACGACTCCGGCGGCGCCCGCATCCAGGAGGGCATCGACAGCCTCGGCGCCTACGGACGCATCTTCTACAACAACGTCAACCTCTCGGGCGTCGTGCCGCAGGTCTCGCTGATCTGCGGCCCCTGCGCCGGGGGCGCCGCCTACAGCCCGGCGCTGACCGACTTCATCATCCAGACCCGGCACGCGCAGATGTTCATCACCGGCCCGAGCGTGATCAAGCAGGTCACCGGCGAGGAGGTCACCGCCGAACAGCTCGGCGGGCCCGAAGCGCAGATGAACTACTCGGGTGTGGTCCACTTCGTGGCCGAGAATGACCGGCACGCCATCGAAATCTGCCAGAAGCTGCTGTCGTTCCTGCCCAGCAACAACATGGAGGACCCGCCGCAGCAGGCCTACAAGGACACGGTGACCGACAACGCGCTGCTCAACCGCCTGGTGCCGGACAATCCGCGTGCCGCCTTCGACATGCACGACATCATCAACGGCATCGTGGACCATGCCGACTTCCTCGAGGTGCAGGCCACCTTCGCGCAGAACATCATCGTCGGCTTCGGCCGGTTCCTGGGCCGCACGGCGGGCATCATCGCCAACAACCCCGCGCACAAGGCGGGCGTACTCGACATCGACAGCTCGGACAAGGCCTCGCGCTTCATCCGCTTCTGCAACGCCTTCAACATCCCGCTGGTGACGCTGGTGGACGTGCCGGGGTTCATGCCCGGCGTCGAACAGGAATACGGCGGCATCATCCGCCACGGTGCCAAGATGCTGTTCGCCTACTCGGCGGCGACGGTGCCGAAGGTGAGCATCGTCTGCCGCAAGGCCTACGGTGGAGCCTACCTGGCCATGTGCGCCAAGGACCTGGGCGCCGACCGGTCGGCGGCGTGGCCCACGGCGGAGATCGCCGTGATGGGCGCCGAGGGCGCTGCCGAGATCGTCTTCCGGCGCGAGATCGCGGCCGCGCCGGACAGACAGGCCAAGCGCCAGGAACTGATCCAGCGCTATCGCGAGACGTTCTCGACCCCGTACGTCGCCGCCGGCCGCCGCATGGTGGATGACATCATCGAGCCGGCGGCCACCCGCCGCTATATCTCGATGGCACTGGAGACCCTGGCAACCAAGCGCGAACTGAGGCCGGAAAAGAAGCACGGCCTGATCCCACTGTAGCCCCCCGGAACCCCCGGAAGGCCCCGGAACCCCCGGAAGGCCCCCGGACCCCCGGAACGTTCCGAAGTGACTGCGGAGCCGTCCCACGGCAGTCCGCCCCCCCGGAAGTTCCAGGGCGCGCATGGACGCCGGCCGATGAGAGCGGACCGAACGCCCGGTCGACCGGGCCGGGCGCAGCCGGCCTCACGAGCCGACGGCGCACACGCAGCGGGCTGCCGTTGGGAAGCGGCTCGCCCCCGGCTTGCCCCGCGACCACGACCTTGGCATTGTGTTGCCCCACACCGCATCGGCGGCCAATGCCCGGCCCGATGCTGGAGACTGGCAGATGACCCACCCCACCCCCCTGCTGGCCGCGACGGATGCGGCGGCCATCACCGATGGCCTGATGCTGCTGGTGGTGGGTGTGTCGGTGGTGTTCGCAGCGCTGGTGCTGATCCTGGTCACGATCAAGATGCTGGGTCGGGTGGACATGGCCATCGAGTTGAGCGGCCGCAAGCCGGCCGGGGCAAAGCATGCGTCAGGCGGCGAAGATGCGCCGCCGGCCGCTTCGCCATCCCAACCGGGCCCGGCCGGCACCTCCACGTCGCCCGGTCCGGAACTGATCGCGGTGCTGGCCGCGGCGGCAACGGCGGCGCTGCGCCGGCCCGTGCGGGTGACGAGGGTGCGGTTCGTCAGTGCCACGCCCGCCACCGGTTGGGTCGTGGCCGGCCGCGGCGGGATCATGACCTCCCACCGTCCTCACCTGCATCGCCGCAGGTAAACCCGTTTCAAGGAAAGCTCAAGCATGAAACTGCTGATCACGGTTCAGGGCGTGCAATACGAAGTCGAGGTCGAGGTCATCGAGGAAGACCAGGCCAACCCCGCTCCCGCCGCCGCGGCCGCCGCGGCCGCGCCCGCGGCAGGGCCTGCCACCGCGCCGCCTCCACCTCGCCCCAGAACCGCAACGCCCGCACCCGCGCCCGCCGCGGCCGGCGAAGGCGGTGACAAGACCGTGACCAGCCCCATCGGCGCCAACGTCTGGAAGGTCGAGGTCAAGCCCGGCGATGCGGTCAACCAGGGCGATGTGCTGCTGATCCTGGAAGCGATGAAGATGGAGACCAACGTCTCAGCGCCCATGGCGGGCAAGATCAAGGACGTGCTGGTCAAGGCCGGCGATTCGGTCACCGCGGGACAGGCGATGGTCGTCTACGAGTAGCGCCCGCCGTAAACACCCGACGCCACGGCACGGCAGCAGGGATGCATGGTGATCGGGGCGGTGCCGCGCAAGGGGGGCCCCGGTCATCGCCCGCTGAGCCCCGCGGCCGTTGCCGGGTGAAGGTGCGA
>PUMS01000446.1 GCA_003551485.1 Phycisphaeraceae bacterium
CAACCGTCTTCCCAGGGCCCCAGCCACCGCCGGGGCCCTTTTTCATGTCCGCTCGACAACACGGCACCGCCGCAACTCCGCGAGCTGATTCAGAGAGATGCCTCACGGGAAGGCGCAAGGGCACAAAGGAAGAAGATGGTGATCAGAAGTGTCTGAAGCAGCGTTGTCCATCACCCTCCGCGAGACTGCGGTCATTCTTCCTCTGCGCCCTCTGCGGTTAAAAACGCTCTGACATGAACGTGGCCAAGTCCGCCCTTGCGGCACGGTATCCACCGCAGAGGGCGCAGAGGAGGGGAAGAGACATCGCACCGAGTGGGCAGAGCGCGGTCCTGGAGCGAAAACCGCCCGACGCACTGACCGTTCGCGAACCGTTACACCGTATGCCCCATCTCCCCCCCTTCGCGCCTTCGCGTGAGACACTCCGTCCCGCCCCCCTTACTGCTCGAGCCACTTGCGAAGGTGGTCGCGCAGGGCGGGGCCGGTGTCTTCGCGGCGCAGGGCGTAGTCGAGGAAGCAGCGGGCGTATTCGAGGCGGTTGCCGATGTCGTAGCGCCTCGCCTGCCAGGCCAGGGCATACATCGGCCGGCGCTGGGCCAGCAGGTTCATCGCATCGGTGAGCTGGATTTCGCCGCCCACGCCCTCTCGCGTCTCGTCGATGCAGGCGAAAATCTCGGCATCGAACACGTACCGGCCCGCAATGGCCAGTTCCGAGGGCGCCTCGGCGGGGCTGGGTTTCTCGATGAGGCGCTGGAGGCGGTAGAGGTCATCGCCCTCACCGCAGGGCTTGCCATCGACGATGCCGTAGCGGCTGACCCACTCGCGCGGCACGCGGTGCACGGCCACCACGCTGCCGCCGGTGCGTTCATGGGCATCGAGCAACTGGCGCAGGCCCGGCTGGGCGTGGTCGTTGGGTGGGTCGATGATCGTATCGCCCAGCAGCACGGCGAACGGCTCACCGGCAATGTGGCGGCGGCCGATGCGGATGGCATCGCCCAGCCCGCGCTGCACCTTCTGGCGGATGTAGAAGATGCGGCACTGCTCGCCGATGTAGCGCACCTGCTCGATCAGCTCGGGCTTGCCCGCCTCCTGGAGGAACAGCTCGAGGTCCGGTGCGTAGTCGAAGTGGTTCTCGATCGCCTGCTTGCCACGGCCGGTGATGATGAGGATGTCCTCGATGCCGCTGGCCACCGCCTCCTCGATGACGAACTGGAGCACGGGCTTGTCGATGATCGGCAGCATCTCCTTGGGCATGCTCTTGGTCGCGGGCAGAAACCGCGTGCCCATGCCCGCGGCGGGGATGATGGCTTTCTTGACCTGCATCGGGGAGGTTCCTCGCAAAGGCGGCCCGCGGCCGGGTGGGGCGGCCGCGCTCGCGGCCGGGTGTGCATGGGGGGTGTGGGCCGGGCGGCGCTCAGGCAACCTCGGGCACCACGAGTTGGGCACCGATCTCGGCATAGGCCTCGCGCAGCCGGTCGAGGCGCTGCGGGTCGCCGTCGAAGGTGCCGATCACCGCACCGCCGCTGCCGGCGAACTTCACCGCCGCGCCCAGCCGGCGTCCGGTATCGACCAGCAGGCGGTTGCCGGGGCTGATTTTCACCAGGCTCTGGCGCAGGTCGAAGTTGGCATCCATCAGCGGGCCGATCTCGGCGCCGCGGCCGGCCGTGATCAGGTCGCGGGCCTCCTGGGCGAAGCCGGCGAACTGCTTCATGGCCTCGACGACCTGCTTCTCGCCGCGGTTGAATCGGCCGCGCAGGTCGTTGTGCGTGATCTCGGTGCCCTCGGCGAGCCGGTCGTTGAAGGCCACGAACAGCGGCGGCAGTTGGGCCGGCTCGAGGCTCTCATACAGCCCGTGGCCGAGCCGCTGCATCTGCTCGCGGTCGAAGTCCATGAACACCGCCCCGCCGTAAACCTGGATCACCCGGTCCTGCAACCCCGCGGCGATGCCCAGTTCATCGACCTCGACGCTGAGGATCAGGTTCGGCAGCAGCGCCCGCGGCACCTGCACCCCGTAGAAGCTCATCAGCGCCCGCATGGTGGCGGTAATGATGCCGCTGGAGCCGGCCAGGCCCACCCGCACGGGAATCGAGGTCTCATACTCCATGGTGAAGTTGCGGCCATCGAGTTCGATGCCGTGCTCGCGGCAGTAGTCGCAGAATCGCTTGATCGTGGCCTTGATCAGGCGGATGCCGCCGTAATAGCCGTTGAGCTGCACATCCTCGACCAGGGCGTCGAGCGAGGGAAACTCCAGCCGATCCCGCCGCCGCGGCACGATGCTCACCCGCGGCGATTCGTAGCAGCTCACCTCGGCGGCGAAGTTCCGCATGCTCACTGATATGGTCTTGCCGAAATAGCCGTCAGAGGGATTGCCGATCAGCCCGGCACGGGCGTTGGCACGGGTGCGGATGATCATGACCTTCAGACCTCCTGATCTCCTGCCCGGTCGCGCCCGCACGTGCGGCCACCGGCGAGCGGGGGGATGGCGATGGACCGGTATTCTGACCGAATCTGCCAACCGGCGTCCACCCAGCCCCCGCCGCTCCGCGGGCGGGTGCCAGGCCCTGCCGGCCCTGAAGCCACTCGGGCTTCTCCACCTGTACCGCCCTGGAAACAACTCCCTCTCCCCCTGGGAGAGGGTTGGGGTGAGGGCAGATACGCAGGGTGGGTCCGAATCTGCCCTCATCCCCGGCCCCTCTTACGGCAGGAGAGGGGGGGTAGGAGGCCGCATTCCGGCTCCGGCCCACGAATCCACGGCGGCCGGGACGGCCGCGCTCCATGAGGCGACCGACGCCACGGCCCAATTGAGCCACCGGATGCCGGCGGCGGCCACGATCGGCCCGCGGCGGGGCCGTTTCGCCCCGCCCTGCGGCGGGAGGACCGCTATAATCGCCGCAACATGCCCCAGACGCCACCCCCCACCCCCACTCCCCCCGCCTCCGCCACGCCCCCCGACGCATCGAGCATTCCCGACGACCCCCTGCTCGACCATGCCCCCACCGGACGGCTGGCCCTCGAGGATGGCAGCATCTTCCTCGGCCGCGCCTTCGGCTGCACCGAGCCGCGGCTGACCGAGGGCGAGGTGTGCTTCAACACCTCGCTGGGCGGCTACCAGGAGGTCTTCACCGACCCGTCCTACGCCGGGCAGATCGTGACCATGACCTGCCCGCAGATCGGCAACTACGGGGTCAACGATGAGGACATCGAGTCCCGCGGCATGTTCGCCCGCGGCTTCATCGTCCGCGAACTGTCGGCGGTGGCGAGCAACTACCGCGCGGCCCGGCGCCTCGAGGAACTGCTGGCCCGCCACGGCGTGACCGGCCTCACCGGCGTGGACACCCGCGCGCTGACGCGCAAGCTGCGCATCCGCGGCGCGCTCAACGGTGTGCTGTGCACCGATCCAGACCGCTCCGATGCCGAACTGGTCCAGATCGCACGGGCCAACCCCGGCGTGGTGGGCATCGACATGGTCAGCACCGTCACCTGCCGCCAGCCGCAGCAGTGGCGTGAAGACTGGGGCGCCTGGGCACCGCTTCAGGGCGACATCGAGCAGCCTTCGCGGCGATACAACGTGGTGGCCATCGACTGCGGCGTCAAGCTCAACATCCTGCGCAGCCTCGTGGCCTCGGGCTGCGACCTGACCGTGGTCGGGGCCGACACCCCCGCCGAGGCGATCCTCGAGCACCGGCCCGACGGCATCTTCGTCAGCAGCGGGCCCGGCGACCCCGCCGCGGTCACGGCCACGGTCGAGAACCTGGGCAAGCTGGTGGGCAAGGCGCCGGTGTTCGGCATCTGCCTGGGTCTGCAACTGCTGGCCCTGTCGCTGGGCGCTGACAGCTTCAAGCTCAAGTTCGGCCACCGCGGCGGGAACCAGCCGGTCCAGAACCTGCACACCCGCAAGGTCGAGATCACCAGCCAGAACCACGGCTTCGCCATCGACACCGCCAGCCTCGAGAAGGTCGGCGGTGAGCCCACGCACATCAACCTCAACGACCAGACGCTCGAGGGCTTCCGCCTGCGCGATCGCCCCCTCTTCGCCGTGCAGTACCACCCCGAGGCCAGCCCCGGCCCCCACGACTCGCGCTACCTGTTCGACTGCTTCATCGATATGATGAACACCAACCAGAGCCCCACCGGCGAACAGATGGACACCGCCCAACGCCGCCGCAACCAGATCGCCGCCCGGTAACCCCCTTCCCCGCCGTGGTCAGTCCCCATCTCCCCAGTTCCCAACACCCATCCTCCCTTACATCCCCCCCTTCCCCGCCGTGGCCAGCGCAGCGGGGTCGAACCCATGCGCCCTCGCGGCCTCGACGAGGAAACTCATCGACTGATCCGTCCGCTCGGCGGTGCGCAGGCGCTCGTAGTACGGCCGGGCCGCCGGGGCGAGTTGGCTGATGAACTCATCGCTGCGCAGCCAGTCCATGTGACCCTCATGGCCCCAGTCCTTCAGCGGCACCCACTGGCTCTGGGCCGAGTAGTGCAGCGTGAGCCGGTCGCTCTCGACCGAACACCGGCCACGGTGCAGCGCGTGGGCATCCATGAACAGGATGTCGCCCGGCCCCAGCGCCGCCACCACCTGACCCGGCAGGTCGTCGACCTTGCGCACCGCGGCCCACTCCTGCTCGGTCAGCGGCCGGCGGTGTGAGCCGGGCACGACCAGGAAGCAGTCATCCTCGTGAAGGGCGGCGTTGAACTGCACGTGATCCTGGGCCGCCGGCTTGTAATGGACCCAGTCGTAGAGCGCCTCGGGCACCTGGTCGCGGTGCCAGCCGAGGTTGTAGCCGACCACCTTCGGCGTCCACAGCATCTTGATGCCCCAGGCCCGCGGCTGATCGAGCAGCGCATTCATCGCCGCATCCACCTTCGGATGAGCCCAGACGTTGACCAGTTCCGGCTCGAACAGCTCGCGGCGGGGCAACTCGTTCACGCCCCAGGTGGCCTGCCCGCGCAGCTCGGGCGGGATCTGGTCGAATTTGCGGTTCTTCGTCCCCGGCCCATCGGCGGGATCGCGATACCAGTATCGCGTGCCGGGGTACAAGTTCTCGCGAACCTTTTCTCGAATCTTGATCGCCAGCGGCTCCAGCCGCGCCAGGTCGTCCTTGGAGAAGACCTGCCGCAGGATCAGGTAGCCCTCGGCCTTGAACTGCTCGACCTGCTCGGGTGTGATGTAGCTCATCGGTGTCGTCGCTCCGTTGACAGGGAATCGCTCCGCCGCGCGGCCGCTGCCACCACGCGCAGCGGGCGGGGGCCGCGCTGCATCGGCCGCTTCGCCAGGGTGGGCATTTTCGGTAGCGCTGCCGGCATCGCCGCGGCCGCGCTGTTCGATCCTAACGACTAAGATGAAGTGATACCACCCCACGAGCAACGGAGCCCCGATTTTGCCCCCGATTCGACGCCTCTACCTGGACAACGCCGCCACCAGCTTCCCCAAGCCGCAGGCCGTCTACGACGCCATGATGCGCTACGCCACCGAGCTGGGCGCCAGCCCCGGCCGCGGCGGATACGATGAGGTCCGCCAGGCCGCCGCGCTCTTGACCCGGTGCCGCGAGCGCATCAACCAGCTCATCGGCGGCGCCAGCCCCGATCACGTGATCTTCACGCTCAACACCACCGACGGGCTGAACCTGGCCATCCGCGGCCTGCTGCTGCCGCACATCCGCGCCGGCCGCCCGGTGCACATGGTCACCACCTGGCTGGACCACAACTCGATCCTGCGGCCGTTCAACGCCCTGTGCCAGCGCTGGGGCATCGAGCAGACCCGCGTGGCCTGCGACCCGGCCACGGGCCTGGTCGATCCCGACGACATCCGCAAGGCCATCCGGCCCGACACGCGGCTGATCGCGGTCGTCCACGGCTCCAACGTCACCGGCACACTCCAGCCGGTGGGCCGCATCGGCCCCATCGCCCGCGAGCACGACATCCCCTTCCTGGTCGATGGTGCCCAGACCGTCGGCCACGTGCCCATCGACGTGCAGCGCGACTGCATCGACCTGCTGGCCTTCCCGGGCCATAAGGGCCTGCTCGGGCCGCTGGGCACCGGCGCGCTCTACATCCGGCCGGGGCTGGAGCAGCAGATCGAGTCGGTGCGCGAGGGCGGCACCGGCTCGATCAGCGAGCACGACACCCAGCCCGAGTTCATGCCCGACCGCTTCGAGTGCGGCAGCCACAACGCCATCGGCATCATCGGCCTCAGCGAGGGGGTCCACTGGATCCTCGAGCGCGGCGTGGAGGCCCTGTGGGCCCACGAGCGCGAGCTGATCCGCACCATGGTCGAGGGCCTGAGCGACACCGGCGACGTACCCGGCCTGACCCTCTTCGGCCCCCAGGGCGTGGGCCACCGCTGCGGGGTCTTCTCCGTCCGCGTCGACGCCATGGACCAGCCCCAGGCCCTCTCGGACCTGCTCGAGAGCCGCTACGGCATCCTCACCCGCTCGGGCATCCACTGCGCCCCCCTGGCCCACCAGACCTTCCACACCCACGATCGCGGCGGGATGACCCGCTTCAGCTTCGGCCCCTTCCTGGTCAAACAGGACATCAAATACGCCTGCGACTGCCTGGCCCAGGTCTGCCACGAACAGGCACAGTCGCAGGTCCCGACGGCCATGCGCTGATAGCCGGCACACGGGGTCACATCGGATGCCACGCCGCCGGCGCCGATGGCCGGTGCAGCGGCCCGCCACCCGGATAATTCAAAATTCAACTTTGAATTGTCCGGCCCGGCACGCTAACATCTCCGTGCCATGGCCATCATCGAACGCGACCTCGCCCCCCGGCTGCGAAGCCTTGCCGCGCAGTTCCCGGCCATCACCGTCACCGGCCCGCGGCAGAGCGGCAAGTCCACCCTCTGCCGCGCCCTGTTCCCCGACCACGACTACACCAGTCTTGAGGCCCCCGATGTCCGCGACTTCGCCCGCGAGGACCCACGCGCCTTTCTCGGTCAGTTCCAGGGCGGGGCGATCCTCGATGAGATTCAGCGGGTGCCGCAGTTGCCCTCCTACCTTCAGGGCATCATCGATGCCGACCCCGCCCCCGGGCGCTGGGTGCTGACCGGGTCGCAGAACCTGGCGTTGATCGAGTCGGTCAGCCAATCCCTGGCCGGCCGAACGGCCGTGCTCCACCTGCTGCCGCTCGCCCGCAGCGAGGTGGTGCGCTTTGCGCGGCACCCCGAGACGATCGAACAGGCGATCCTCACCGGCGGCTATCCGCGAATCCTCGATCAGCAGCTCGATCCGGCCGAGTGGCTGGCCTTCTACATCGCTACCTACATCGAGCGGGATGTGCGGCTGGTGAGCAACATCGGCGACCTGGCGTTGTTTCAGCGCTTCGTCGAGCTCTGCGCGGGGCGCACCTCGCAACTGCTCAATTTCTCGCAACTGGCCGGCGACTGCGGCATCAGCCAGCCCACAGCGCGGGCCTGGTTCAGCGTGCTCGAGGCCACGTTCATCGCCTTCCGCCTGCCGGCCTACAGCGCCAACGTGCGAAAGCGCCTTGTGAAGATGCCCAAGCTGCACTTCCACGACACCGGCCTGGCCTGCCGGCTGCTGGGCATCCGCAGTGCCGGGCACCTGCGCAGCCACCCGCTGCGCGGGCCCCTGTTTGAATCGTGGGTGGTCAGCGAGATACTCAAACACCGCTGCAACGCCGGCGAAACCGGCCACCTCTACCACTACCGCGATGCCCACGGCGTCGAGGCCGACCTGGTCATCGACCGCGCCGGCCACCTGACCGTGCTGGAAGCCAGAGCCGCCCAGACCCCCAGCGCCTCGCTGTTCGACAGCATCCATCGCGTCCGCGCCGCCCTCCAACCCCATCACCCCTGCGATGCGCTGGTGACCTACGGTGGCCAGACCGCCCAGCCGCGCAGCGACATCCCCCTCATCCCTTGGAACCGCCTCCACGAGCGGCAATGGATGTGACCACAGGTAGCAGGCAGGGTGGGTCGAGCCCATCTTTAACAGTGCAGACCCCTAAACGACTTACAAACAGCATCTTATAGCGCGCACCGGGGCGTAGTGTCACGCGGGGGGTTCCTTGGCGGGGGGATCGGCCGAGGAAAAGGTTCCAGGCACCTTTTAGGTGTCGCCACAACGCACAGCACTCGGAGACACACCGGATGGCGCCTTGAGCACCGACTCGCCATCGCCCCTCACCCCTCCGAGCGGTACTCGAGGGTGTAGTTGGGGCTTTCCCGGGTGATGCTGATGTCGTGGGGGTGGCTTTCGGCCAGCGAGGCGAGGCTGATGCGCACGAAGCGGCCGTCGCGGCGGAGGCGGGCGATGTCCGGGGTGCCGCAGTAGCCCATGCCCGCACGCAGGCCGCCGATGAGCTGGTAGACGAAATCGCCCAGCGGGCCCCGGTAGGGCACACGGCCCTCAACGCCTTCAGGCACGAACTTGCGAGCCTCCTGCCCCGCCTGGCTGTAGCGGTCGGCCGAGCCGGCCACCATCGCGCCCTCGCTGCCCATGCCGCGGTAGGCCTTGTAGCGGCGGCCGGAGTGGAAGACCGTCTCACCCGGCGATTCATCCAGCCCGGCGAAGAGGCTGCCCATCATCACCGCGCTGGCGCCGGCGGCGATGGCCTTGGTGATGTCACCCGAATGGCGGATGCCCCCATCGGCGATCAGGGGAACGCCCGCCGGCTCGGCGGCGCGGCCGGCGGCGAAGATGGCCGAAAGCTGCGGCACACCCACGCCGGCCACAATGCGCGTGGTGCAGATCGAGCCGGGCCCGATGCCCACCTTCACCGCATCGACCCCGGCCTCGATCAGGTCGCGTGCCCCGGCCTCGGTGGCCACGTTGCCGGCGATGACGTCGATGTCGTGGCGGGCCTTGATGGCCCTGACCGTCTCGATGACGTTGCGGCTGTGGCCGTGGGCGGTGTCGACCACGATCAGGTCGGCCTCGGCCTCGATCAGCGCGGCAACACGCTCGAGCTGGTTGACCCCCACCGCCGCGCCCACGCGCAGCCGGCCGCGGCCGTCGCGGCAGGCAAGGGGGAAGCGGTCGAACTTGTCGATGTCGCGCATGGTGATCAGCCCGCGGAGGCGCTGCTGGTCATCGACCAGCAGCAGCTTCTCGACCTTGGCGCGGTAGAGCCGGTTGCGGGCGTGCTCGAGGTCGGTGTCGGCCGGCGCGGTGATCAGGGCGGTGCTCATCACCTCGCGGATGGGCTGAGACTGATCGGGCAGGAACTTCATGTCCCGCCGGGTGAGGATGCCCACCACGCGGCCGTGGCGCCGGCCGTCCTCGGTGATGGGCACGCCCGAGATGTTGTGCTCGTTCATCAGCCGCACCGCCTCGGCCACCGGCGCATCGGGGGCCAGCACGACCGGGTCGAGGATCACCCCGTTGGCCGATCGCTTGACCTTGGTCACCTCGCGGACCTGATCGGCGATCGACAGGTTCTTGTGGATCACCCCCACCCCACCCTCCTGGGCAAGGGCGATGGCCAGGGCGGCCTCGGTGACGGTATCCATCGGGGCCGAGACCAGGGGGATGTTGAGCCTCACGCGCCGGGTGAGCTGGGTGGAGAGGTCGGCCTGGGCCGGCACGAAGTCGCTACGCGCCGGCAGCAGCAGCAGGTCGTCGAAGGTGATGCCCTCGGCCACGATCTTGGGATGGCCGGTCTGCCCCGGCGCCGCCCCCGGATCGTCGGCGCCCTCCGGAACCCGCGGGGGCCGGTCCGATGGCGATTCCCGGGGGACTTCCGGGGGCGATTCCGGGGGACCTTCCGGGGGAGCTTCCGGGGGGGCTTCCGGGGGGGATTTCGGGGGACCTTCCGGGGGGGCGGCCCGCCGGCTGGGGGTAACGGCAACTTGCGGGTCAGCTTCCATAGATAACCCCTAACCGACATCACCACCATCGTCAAGTGCGGATGCGCGGCTTGTGAACGCTCAATAGAAATGTCACGGTCTTCTTCTCTCCGCCGGCTTCCCCGCGGCAGGCACGCCGGCCGCCGCGGCGGGCACCGCAAACCGGGCCCGCCACCCCCGCAGTAGACGACGCAGCAGCGATGCGATCCGGCCACCGTACCGGACCCATCCGGTGAGTTGTCCGGGCGGCGAACAATCGATCAGACGCAGGCGGCGATGGCCGGTTTGCCGCCGCAGATGCGGCAATGCCAGTCAGGTGCAGTCAACGGTGGGGGTGGGATTCGAACCCACGGTGGCCCGAAGGCCACGCCGGTTTTCAAGACCGGTGCATTCAACCACTCTGCCACCCCACCGGGTTTGGATGAGCCGGCGCCCGGCCGGCAGCAGCGATACGGGATCGGGGGCCGGGGGCGGGCGATCCTTACAGGGTATCGTCATCGTCGGCCGCGGCCGGGTCAAGTACGGGGGGCGGCGTCGGAGGTCGGGGGGCGGCGGAGGGGTGCGGGGGGGCGGGGTTCCGGTCGGTCGGGGATCGGGCTTGGTACAAGGCCCGGCGCCGGCAGACGGGTCGGGACGGCGCGTGGCATTGATGAAGCTGCGCAACAGCGATGCAGTATGGTAGCGTTGCGGCTCCGCCTTTGCGGGGCTTCTGTGCGGTCTTGTGTCGACGGACACGGGGCAGCACCTGTTGCGAACTTTACTTTTCCAAAGGTCAATATCAGGGCGAAGCGGGATCGGCCCCCTGTTCGGGGGGCGCCTTTGCAGGCGGCACGTAGGGCTTCTCGTGCTCCACCACCTCCTCCTCCGGCTGCGCGGGCAGGTCCCATCGCAGGGTGAGCCAGATGGCGATCAACGCCACGAGCGCCACCAGCAGGTGCAGGGCCTCGCCGGCGGTGGCTTCACGGGTTTGATCCATCGACCACACCGCCCGCAGCAGCGCCGCCGCGCCAAGCAGCCCCATGGCCAGACGGATCACCCCCGCCTTGCCCCAGAACGCGCCGACGAACAGGAACGCCGCCGGGATAAGCAGTAAGCCAGTTAACACGATGACCGGCATTGCAGCGTCCTCACTACTTGGAACGTGTCTGCCCCGCCTTCGCGGGCAAACCCCAATGTAACGCGGTCAGCCATCCGTGAACAGCGGACGCTGGTGGCAGGCGGTGGCCGGGCGGGGATGCAGCGCGAACCAGGCCGAGCGGCGGCGCTGCTCGGTGAGGGTGATGCGCCGGGCGATGCGCGGGTCCTGCTCGAACACGCGGCGGACGATCGCGGGGTGGTTGCACTGCTGCGAGCGGTGCAGCAGCAGGATGTGGCGGGGCAGGCCGCCGTCGCAGCGCTCGACGATGCGGCGGACGGCCTCGAATGCCTGCTCGTTGGAAAGATGGCCAAGCTCGCCCATGATCCGGCGCTTGAGAACCGCCGGCCGCGGGCTGCCCGCCTGTAGGTGCGGGTCGTAGTTGCTCTCGATCGCCAGCAGGTCCACCCCGCCCATGGCGCTGAAAGACTCGATGAGCTGCGGCGGCACCGCGCCGAGGTCGGTGGCGTAGCCGATGCGGCAGACGCTGCCGGGGGGGCCGTCATCCCTGCCGGGACTCTCGCCGGGAACGGCGCGCCCGCCGCGGGCGGCGGCTTCGAACAGGTAGCCGATGGTGCCCTTGCGGTCGTGGGGCAGGTGCAGCGGCGAGGCATGCAGGCCCGGCAGCGGCTGGAAGGGGCCATCGAACGGCTCGATCAGGTCGGCCGCGAGCAGCGCTTCGGCCTCCGGCAGCTTCTCGAAGTCGGGCAGGTGCCAGCGATGGAGGAACAGGCGGATGCGGTGCTCGATGAGCGTGTTGGACCAGTTGGCCCGCCAGTGGTCGCGGTCGAGGTGGGTCAGGCAGATGGCGTCGACCTGCTCGATGGCGAGGCCGGCCTGCTTCAGCCGCCGCCGAAGCGTCCAGGGCCCGAACCCGGCATCGATGAGCATGGCGCCGGCGGCCGGCGGCTCACCCTTGCACCCTGGCATCAGCAGCACACTGCTGTTGCCCCCGGACCCACTGCCCAGCACACACAAGGCCAGCCCCCCCACCCCCGGAAGTACCCCCGCCCCCGGAAGCCCCGCCCCCGGAAGCCCCACCC
>PUMS01000232.1 GCA_003551485.1 Phycisphaeraceae bacterium
CAGCGGCGTCACCCACGAGGTCAGCGGCGACCCCTACACCGACACCCGCACCGCCGCGTTCATGGGCCATCGCATCCTCAGCACGATGCAGACACCCGACCGCACCGATGGCTATCTGGCCAACATCGACCGCGAGACCTACGAGTCGCGGCTTCGCGACCGGTTGCCCGTAACGATGGACGGCCGATCATTCATCGAGCGCTACACGGATACGGCCGACCCCGTCACCCGCGTCCAGCCCGAGCGGACTTATCATGTGCGGGATGCCACCGATCACCACGTTCGCGAGATGGCTCGAGTCAGCCGCTTTGGCGAGTTGTTGACTGAAACCGCCCAGGACCCGGCCGCCGCCGATGAGGCGATGACGCAGGCCGGCGCCCTCATGCTCGAAAGCCACGAAAGCTACGGCCGCTGCGCCCGACTGGGCCATCCGCTGACCGACCGGCTGGTCGAACTGGTCATGCAGCGCGGCCCGCAACAGGGCTTCATGGGGGCGCGGATCACCGGCGGCGGCTGCGGCGGGACGGTGGCGGTGCTGCTGCGCGATGAGGCACGGGTGATGGACGAGGTGAAACGGATTCAACAGCGATACGAACAGGAAACGGGCCGGCCCACGCGGCTTTTCGACCGCGGCGGGCCCGGCGCGCTGGCCTGGGGCGTGCGCTGGCTGGAGGGGACGCGATGAAACCGAGGCCCGATCCAACTGCCACCGATGCGCAAGAGAGCGCCCTGGCCGATGCCTGGGTCGAGCGGCTGGAGGCGCTGGGGCTGGCCGTGCGGCAGGCGCTGATCGAAGCGCATCGCCGCAGCGCCGACCTTGCCCGACCCGTGGCCCACGAGGGCGGCGACACCATCTACGCCATCGACCGCCACGTCGAGCCGCTGCTGATCGAGCACGCGCGGCAGTGGCCGCAGCGTTTCGGGCCGCTGATGCTCATCGCCGAAGGGCTCGGTGAGAGCGGCCGGATGCACATCGGGCCGGAGGATGCCCCGCCGCGCTGGGCGGTGCTGATCGACCCGATCGACGGCACGCGCAACGTGATGTACGACAAGCGCTCGGCCTGGTTCATCGCCGCCGCGGCCCCGATGGCCGCCGGCCGGGAGCCGCGCCTCGGCGATGCCATCGCCTCGGTCATGGTCGAACTGCCCACGGCCAAGATGGCCTGGTCGGACCTGTTCAGCACCACCGCCGCCGGCCCGGTGCGCGCCCGGCGGCGGCACCTGGTGCGCGATGAGGAACTGCGGCTCGACCCCGCCCCCAGCGCGGCGACCTCGCTGCGTCACGGCTGGGCGCAGGTGAGCAACTTCTTTCCAGGCACGAAGGTGCTGGCCTCGCGGCTGATGGAACGCATCGTCGAGCAGACGCTGGGCCCGTTGCGCGCCGGCGAGGCGCTGGTATTCGACGATCAGTACATGACCACCGCCGGCCAGATGGTCGAGCTGATGGTGGGCCACGACCGCTTCTGCTGCGACCTTCGCCCGCTGTTCTACGCAGCGATGGAAACCGCCGGTGATGACGCCGGCGCCGGGCGCGGCCTCGAGTGCCACCCCTACGACATTGCCGGTCTGCTGGTGGCGCAGCGGGCGGGTGTGGTCATCGCCGATGGCTTTGGCCGCCCGCTGGATGCGCCGATGTGCGTGGATCACCCCGTCCACTGGTGCGGCTACGCCAACCACACGCTGCAAAGGCAGATTGAACCGGTGATCGGCGCGTTTCTGGAGGAATGCGGTGTCCGGCCGCCGTCCTGATCGGCTCGCACTGCCACCGGCAGCGGCAGCGGGGCATATGAAGCAGGTGATGTTTCCATCCGCGTATGCATGCGATACCGCGACAGTGAACGCTCCCGAGGCGTTGAATGCAGAGGTCGGCAGCACATGAATCCAGTGAAGAAAGTACGCAAGGCCGTCATCACCGCCGCGGGCCGGGGCACGCGGCAGTATCCCGCATCCAGCGCGGTGCAGAAGGAGATGTTCCCGCTGGTCGATGCCGATGGGCTGACCAAGCCGATCATCCAGATCATCGGCGAAGAGGCCATCAACGCCGGGGTCGAACAGATATGCATCGTCACCCAGCCCGGTGAGGAGGCGCAGTACCGCCAGTACTTCAAGCGGATGAGCGAGGAAACGCTCGATGCCTTCAAGGGCAAGCAGTGGGCGATCGAGGCCGGCGAGAAGCTCCAGGATTTCGGCCAGCGCCTGTCGTTCGTCAGCCAGGACTCGCCCGAAGGCTACGGCCACGCGGTCTACCAGGCACGCGACTTCATCGGCGATGAACCGTTCCTGCTCATGCTGGGCGATCACATCTACATCCCGGCCAACGCCACCCACTGCGCCACGCAGCTCATCGAGCATTACCGGGCCGCGGACATGGCCGCGATGAGCGCTGTGCAGGTCACGCCGAGCCGGCTGTTGCACCTGTTCGGCGCGTTGCGTGGGGTCCCGCTGGATGTGCACGGCCGCCGCTACCGCGTCGAGGCGATCGTCGAGAAGCCGGATGAGGCCTACGCCGCCGAGCATCTACGCACACCCGGCCTGCCGCCGGGCCAGTACCTGTGCCACTTCGGCATGCACGTGTTCCCGCCGGCCATCTTCGATGCCCTGGCCTATCACATCCGCAACGACATCCGGCAGAAGGGCGAAATCCAGCTCACCAGCGCCCAGGAATACATGCGCATGAGGCTGCTGGGGCGTGACGATGGCTACGGTGCCTGCACCATCGAGGGCCAGCGCTTCGACACGGGCATCCCTTACGGGCTGATGGAGTCGCAGCTCGCCCTGGCCCTGGCTGGCCGCCACCGGCCCCAGATCGTCGAGGCCATCGCCCGCCTGCTGGCCGAGCAGTTGCACAGCATGTCCCGATTGTAAAGCCCCCCTGCCACCTCGCTGCCCCCCGCTCCGCCGCGCCGGCCTCACCGCGATGCGGGGACGGCCCCGGCCGCGCGGCGGGCGAGCGCCGCCGCCGAGTCGGCCATCAGGGCGGTGTCGATCCGGTGCACTTCCACCGGCCGACCGATGTCGCCAAGCAGCGTGATGGTCAGCTCACCGCCGAGGTGCGCGCGGAAGCTCTCCAGGCCCTGCATCAATGCATCGGTCTCTTCCAGGGCCGGGTCGTAGAGTTCAAAACCCAGCGCTTCGAGGCAGGCCAGGATACGGTTGGCCGCCGCCGCAGGCAGCAGCCCCGCCCGATGCGAATAGGTCACGTCCAGGGCCAGGCCGATGGCCACCGCATGGCCGTGGCTGAGGCGGTGGTCGCTGAGTGTCTCGATCCGGTGCGCGGCCCAGTGGCCAAAGTCCAGCGGCCGGGCGGTGGTCATCTCGAACGGGTCGCCCCCACCGGCAATGTGCTCCAGGTGCAGCATCGCCGAGCGCTCGATGATCGGCAGCGACCGGTCCATGTCGCGGGCCCGCACCGCCGCGGCCTGCCGCTCGATCCGCTCGAACAGTGCTGCATCCTTGAGCAGCGCCACCTTCACCGCCTCACTGAAGCCGTCGCGCCACTGGGCGTCGGGCAGCGTGGTCAGAAACCGCCGGTCGTTGATCACCGCCCACGGCACGGCGAAGGTGCCCAGGAAGTTCTTCTCACCGAAGCCGTTGATCGCGTTCTTCACCCCCACGCCCGAATCGGCCTGCGCCAGGGTCGTGGTGGGCAGCCGCACGAGCCGCACACCGCGGTGAGCCAAAGCCGCCGCCAGGCCGATGCAGTCCAGCACCGCCCCGCCGCCGACGACCAGCATGTAGCTGTGCCGATCGATGCCGGCGCGGTGGATTCGGTCCAGCGCCCTGTAAACCGCATCGCGGTCGTTCTTGCACATCTCACCGCCGACCACCGGCTGGACGCGGCCGATGAGCTTCATGCGCCCGCCGCCGGCCGCTTCCAGCGCCCTCAGGCGCGCGGGCAGGTCGGGCCAGTGACGGGCCACGTGGGTGTCGATGAAGGCCAGCACCCGCGCCGCCCCATCCGGGCCCGGCTGGAGCACGTCCAGAAGGGCGGGATTCTCCGGCGAGAACGCATCTTCTGTAAAGACAAGACGATGCGTAAAGCTGACGGTGATCCGGCGCTGTAGGTTCATCGCAAGCTCCCAGCGCGGCGGGCGCCCTGCCCGCTCGCGCTGATCCTCATCCATCGGCCCGATACCCGCCGCGCGGCCACGCAGCCTCCCTGCACGACAGTCGCTACGCCAACTCTAGCCTCGCCCGCCCGCGGGTGCAGCTTTTGCAACCCGGCCCATTCTGCCCCCCGCACACCCCCCCCGCCGCCCTGCACCCGACGGCGGGATCGGCTAAGATGCTCAACACCGGACAATCCACCCCCGATTTGCCGACCCTTGGAGGCTGAAACATGGCCCTGAGCATCACCTACCTCGGTCACTCCGGCTTCATCTTCGACGATGGCGAGCACAAGCTTGTGGTCGATCCCTTCCTCACGGGCAACCCGCTGGCCAAGCACAAACCCGCGGACGTCAAGTGCGACTACCTCGCCCTCACCCACGGCCACGGCGACCACTTCGGCGACACCCCCGACATCGTCAAGGCCAACGATGCCACCGTCATCGCCCCGTTCGAGCTGTGCGAGTACCTCGGCGAACAGGGCTTCAAGAAGCTCGAGCCGGCCAATCCCGGCGGCCGGATCAACACCGCCTTTGGCCACGTGGCCTTCACGCCCGCGTTCCATTCATCGAGCTACAACGGCCGCTACATGGGTCCGGCCTGCGGCCTGGTGATCGACATCGGCGGGATCAAGGTCTACCACTGCGGCGACACCGCCCTCTTCGGCGACATGAGGCTCATCGGCGAGATGGCCAAGCCGCAGATCGCCTGCATCCCCGTGGGCGACCGCTTCACCATGGGCCCGGAACTGGCCCGCAAGGCCGCCGAACTGATCAACGCCCCCGTCGCCATCCCCATCCACTACCGCACCTTCCCCCTGCTCACCGACGACATCAGCGCCTTTACCCCGCAGGGCGTGACCGTACGCGTGATGGAGCCGGGCGAAACGTGGCAGTATGCGTGAGGGGAGGGGCATTCGAGCCCTGCTGAAGAACCGGCGCCGTGCAGGCATCCACCCCTGCCACCTGCCCCTGCAAGGGGCATCATGCAATGCGGTTGTTTGCCTGCCTTCAGGTCGATCCTACGTGCTCTTGCACCCTTCGTGACAGGAAGGCGATTTTCCGAGTGCCCGCCGCAGCATGATGCGGTTCGGTGGATGTGGACCCGGTGGTCCCGGATGTTTCCGAAGGCCGGACTCGCGGCCCGGCCCCTCTGCTGTGAAAATCGCCCCCGGACGGGACCAGCCCGTAGGGTGGGTCAAGCGAAGCGGACCCACCGCCGCGATTTTCATCCTCGTGGGTGTGGCGCAGCCGCATGAGCCACTGTCGTGCAACTTCGGGATGCCGTGGCCCGTCCGCGGGCTTTGATCACGGTGCTTCGGACGCAACGGGCCACTTCGGATCGAGCAGGTGGGGGCGGGTGAGGCGGAGCAGGTCGTTGCTGAGGATGACGGCGACCTGGCTGGGGCGCAGTTCGCGAGCGGTGCGGCCGTGGGTGCGGCCGACCTTGAGGTGGCGAAGGATAATGCCGCGGTTCTCTCGCTTGAACGATCGCAGTGCATCGTGCTGGCCGTCGCGCAGGTCGGCGGCGCCGATGAGGCGCTGCTGTTCGGCGGCGGCGACCGGTTCGAGATCACCGATGCGCTGCATGAGCGCATCGAGGACGGCCTTGCCGGCTTCGTGGGTGGCGGCCTGATGGAAGCTGAGCACCGTGACCATCCCGCCGCGCTCGACATGGGCGGCAGCGCGGTCGAGGACCTCATCGGGCAGAGCGGTGTCGCGGTCGGTGATGGCCAGCAGCAGCGGAGCGATGGAGGGATCGAGCCCCGCCAGCGCATCGTCTGCCTGTGTGAAGGTCAGCCGGCCCGCGGTGCGGGGGTCGATGGGGTCGAGGGCGAGTTCGAGGACCTCGACGGCGGCAGCGGCATCAGGTTGCGACGGTGGTGTCCAGAGGGTAGCCACGGGTGTGCGAAGCCCATCGACAAGGAACAGCAGGGCGTGGCAGGTGGCGATGAGGCGGGTGTTGACGTTGGTCATCTGCGAAGGGAAGGCGCGGTCGATGGCGCGTTCTTCATCGAATGGCCTTCGGCGGTCGGCGGCTCGCCGCTGCTGTGCAAGGGCGTGCTCGAGGGGGGCCATGGCCGCGATGCGGGCCCGGACGCTGCTGCTGTCGAAGCTGCGGGACTGCCCGCCGCCCCATGAGCCATCCTCGTTCTGCGCTGCGGTGAGTTGATCGGCGAGCCTCGCCCACTCCCGGCGGGCGATCTCCCCGTGGCCGGTAAGGCCGCGGTGCAAACCCGCCAGGGGCGCCAGTTCGGCAAAGGGGGTCAGTTCGGTCAGCCGCGGGTGTTCGGGCGAAGCCAGGTTGAAGCCGCCGGAGGGCCAGTTCTCGATGGCACCGGCCACGGCTTCTCGGGCCTGGGGCACCATGCGGATGTGCAGCGGGCGGTGCGTTTCCATGGCCAGCAGCCGCTGGGCCTCGGCCGCAGCGCGGTAGCCGCTGAAGATCGACCGCTCGGTCACCGGTGCCTCGAGGCGCGGCAGGCGGAATGGCAGCGGCACATCGGGCACCCGCAGCCGGTCGAAGAGGCGCACCGGCTCGAAGAGGTTGACTTCATCCCACGTGCCGTCGCGCTTCTGGAGGCGGTTGAGCGCATCGAGAGCACGTCGAAAGACCACCCCACGGTTGACCGGCGGCAGCAGCGGCCGGCCATCGGCGCCCATGACGATGGGGCTGGTGTCGGCCAGCGTCTCGGCCTCGGCCGCGACACCGAGGGCGAACAGGGCGATCGCGGTGCTGTCGATGTCCACCGTGATCTGGTTGAACACGTAGTAGGGCACGCCCCACCAGCGGATGACGACTTCTCCATCTTCCCGCTGAACGATGGTGCCGGTCATGTTGTCGAAATGCACCGCATCGCGCCCGGCGTCGCGCATGGCATGGGCGAGGTAGCGGTTGTAGTCCTCCGCCCGCCCAAGGCGCTGCTGGAGTCGGCGGTCATTGGGGTTGGCTTCGGCCTGGCGCTCGAGCCGCTCGAGTTCGGTCCGGATGCGGGGCTGGTAGGCCAGCAGTCGGGCGAACATGGGCAGGTCGACGCAGATCGGCCCCCACAGCCCGGCGGCACTGCCGTCGCGGACCTGGCCGGCCAGCAGCTTCGCCGAGCCCTCCTCGGCCAACTCCCGCAGGGCTTGATCGGGCATGAGGCTGAAGGCCGCAGTGAGCCAGGCCAGGTCCCAGGTGCGGTCGGGCAGGCCCCACTCCTCGATGTGCTGCCGCAGCATGTCGGCCAGGTTGCCCAGTTGCGGGTCTTCACCGTCGACGCCGGCCTCGAGCATGACGTACAGGGCCATGGCGTTCTTGGCCAGCACGCCGTGTTGGAAGCGCGGCGGGCCCTGCTCCCGCTCGCGGATGGGCTGGCGCCTGGTCCGCACGATCGGACCCTCCGGGTCGCGAACGAGGCGCGTCACCTCGCGTTCGCCCACCTGCCGGCGGCCGACGCGGCGGCGAATGGTCCGTTCGCGCACCTCGACGCCCGAGCCGTCACGCACCACGCGGGGGACGGTGACCTCTTCATACTCGTTCTCCCATCGCGGCACCGTGCGCGTGACCCGCCGGTAACGGCGCTCGACCTCCGTGTGGCCCACCACACGTTGACGGCTGGTGATTTGCGGCGGCTGGACCCAGCCATCGAGATCATCGGTCATGCGCTGTCGCAGGTACGCCACACCCGCGGCGACCGCCGCGCGGGCATCGGTGACGGTGGCCTCGAGGTCCTGCCCCGCGGGCGTGTCCACAGGTGCGTGGTCAGCGGTTGCCTCGCCGCCCAGCGCCGGCACGGCCAGCGCGAGCCAGAGCGACAGTGTCAGTGCGGTCACGAGGTGGTGGGGTGACGCGGGGACCATGGCCATCCTCCTGTTCTGCCCGTAGCCGGTCGAGCCAGGCGGCTCGGCTGTAACGCATCCGTCTGCGGTGAAATACGCCGGGTCGGTCTGTATGCCGCGATACGGCACGGTAAGTGTAGCCGGGGATGTTGCCAGTCATTCAAAAGGCCCCCGCCACCGAGGTGGCGGAGGCCCTGGATCACATTGCAGCGCGGCGGCCGTCATGCCGGTTCACTCGGCGGTCGGGACCAGGTGCAGGCGGCCGTCGCGGATGGTGGAATCGGTGCGCTCGCCGTTGAGCACCAGGCGCGGGTTGCCCTCGACGCGGACGACCAGTTCATCGAAGTTGCCCGCGGCCTCGACCACCTCGCGGCCGATGCGGATGTAGCCGTGGCCGGTGAAGGTGAATCGCTCGCCGTCCTGCTCAAAGGTCACCGGCTCCTCGGCGGCCTCATCCCAGGCCACCATCACGCGGTCGTCGATGCCGCTGCCGGCCTTGCCCACAATGCGGGCGGCCACAGCGCCATCGTTCTGGCCGATGCGCTCGAATTGCTCGATGGCGTGGCCGCCGGGGCCACCCTCGAACGGCTCGTGCAGCGCGGCGAAGACCGTGGCCGGGGCCTTTCGCGTCACCAGCACGCTGCGGCCCTGGTTGTCCGCATCCACGCTCGGGGGCACCGAGCCGAGTACCAGCGTGCCCTCCTCGGGCAGCATCCGGATGCGCACGCCCACGCCGCGCGGCGATTCGGGGTTGACCTCATCCTGTATCACCGTCACCACCCAGGGATCAGCGCCCGGGTTCTTCACCTTCATGTTGTGCAGGTGGGGGCGCTCGACCTCGCGGTCGCCGCGCCAGTTATCGGCGGGTGTCCAGGCCGCATTGTCGAAGTCATGGATGCGGCCGCGGACCAGCACCTGCCAGTCGTAGGTTCGCAGCCGGTCGCTGGTGAGCCAGAAGACGTCGAACATGTACTCGTGGGTCAGGAACAGGGCGCGTTCCTGGTTGACGTCGGTGTAGACGCCCTCAGCGCCCACGGAGGTGAAGCGGACCGGGCCATCGAGGTCCTCGCGAACGCGGTGGTTCTCCACGCCGCGCTCGCCCCGGTCCACCCATCGGGCGCGTTCCCTATCGACGACCACGCCGCTGTGGCCGCGGACGTGGTCGCGCCAGGCATCGCCGCCGGCGTAGCCGCGGGCGGTGCGGCCCATGCGGTCGTACAGCATCCGGTTGTGCGAGACGTACTGCATGATCGCGAAGCAGTCGGACACGTAGTGGACGTAGTACATGGCGAACTGAAGCGACACCGCCGGGCTGGGCGACTCCCAGTAGTCCCGCGAGTGCTCGGCCCGCAGCATGGCGAAGCCGCGCTCGAAGGCCACGTAGGACTCGGCCGGCGGGGGGGTGACATCGGCCGGGTCGATCGGCTCGAGGCCGAAGTAGGGGCTGGGGTAGTAGCGGTCATCGCCCGGGCGGCGAAGCTGGGCGAGGAAGTAGTCGAAGTGGGCATCCGGCCAGCGGGCGTGGGCGACCTCGAACCAGCCGGGCACGCCCATCTTCGGCAGCGGCCCGTTCATGTGCGCGGTGCTCCACCACCGGCTGCCGCCGCGGCCGCGGGCATCGTAGCCGTTGACGAAGCCGGTATCGCCGGCATCGCCCATGGTCACGGCCGGGTAGCGGGGCATGCCGCCTTCCGGGGCCTCCAGCCTTGGGTAGCCGATGTCAAAGAGCATCTTCAGCCGCTTCTTCACCGTCGCCCCGCCCTTGCCGGTGTAGCCGTAGCCGTACTGGCCGAGGTTGAGCTTCTCCAGCGCCTCGCAGTACATCAGCTTGGTGCCGAGGTTGGAGTAGTGCTTGCCGAACTCCTCCATGTAGAAGCGGCCATCGGCCAGGTACTCATCGAAGTACCACTTGAAACCTCCGGGCCCTTCGAACATCTTGCGGATGAGCTCTTCATCCTGGAGCGCCACGGCCATCAGGTGCGTGCCGATGGCGCGGGGCCAGTGCATGTTGGGCAGCCAGCTCGTGCGGTCGTAATTGAAGTCCGGGTGCCAGGGCTGGTGGCCGCTGAGGTGGAAGTCGACGTAGGTTTTCAGCGCCTTCTCCACGCCCTCCCGCTGCTCATCGGTCAGCTCGTGGTAGAACACATCGTAGCGCAGGGTGTTGAGCGTCTGCTCGTCGCGCATGTGGCGGTCGCCGTGGCTGGGCCCGCCCACGTGCCAGGTCAGGTCCTCGACGTCGATGCCCCAGGTCAGCGGCTCGGGCTTGCGGCCGATGAAGTTGAGCAGGGCCCGCTTCTCGCGCTCGCCGGCCTGCTCATCGCCCAGGACCATGTAGTTGAAGAGGTTGCGCAGCGTGGCGTTGCCGCCGACCTCACGCGTGTTGGTGAGGCGGTTCATCCGCTCGACCTGCTTGCGGAAGTCGGGGTCGTTCTCGTGGCGGCGGCGAAGCTCGGCGGCTTCCTCCTTGGTCCAGAGGATGAACGGCCGCTCAACCTTTCGCATCTGCCCCTCGCCATCGCCGGCATAGGCAGCGGGGGTGGCCGAAATAGCGGTCACAGCGCCCGCGATCGCGAACGCCACGGTGAGGGAGAGTGCTTTTAGCCGCATGGTCGTCCTTTCGTGGACAAGGATCGGTAAGTGCCTGCCGGACAACCGTTTGCCGACAACCCACAGGCGCAGGCCCCGCGCATCGCCGCCGCGCGGCCGCCCGCACCGTGACGGGCTAACGAACCAAGGATGAGGCTATTGCCGGGCCCCGGCAAAAAAAGTGCCGCCGCCGCTACCGCCCGGGGGACCTCGGGTGACTTGTCCACCCGCTCCGATGCCGCACCGGAAAGGCACCGGCGGACAGGCCGCCATGGGCACCCAATGCATTCCGCGCCGTGCGGCCCCGGAAATCCTGGCAGCCCCGACGTCCGGGGCCGAAGGTCATCTCAATCCATGTGCTCGATCACCGCCTGGCCGAACTTGCTGCACGGCACCTCCCTGGCCCCTTCCTTGAGCCGGGCGAAGTCGTAGGTGACGATGCCATTGGCGATGGCGCCGTCCATGCCGCGGATGATCAGGTCGGCGGCCTCGTGCCAGCCCAGGTGCCGCAGCATCATCTCGCCCGAGAGGATGACGGAACCGGGGTTGACCCGGTCCTGGCCGGCGTACTTGGGCGCGGTGCCGTGGGTGGCCTCGAAGATGGCGTGGCCGGTCTCGTAGTTGATATTGCCACCGGGGGCGATGCCGATGCCGCCCACGCACGCGGCCAGGGCGTCGGAGATGTAGTCGCCGTTGAGGTTGAGCGTGGCGATCACCTCGTACTCGGCCGGCCGGGTGAGAATCTGCTGGAGGAAGGCATCGGCGATCGAATCCTTGATGATGATCCGCCGCCCATCGTGGGTGAACTGCCGCCACGGGCCGCCATCGAGCAGCTCAGCACTGAACTCGGCATCGGCCAGGCCGAAGCCCCAGTCGCGGAAGGCGCCCTCGGTGAACTTCATGATGTTGCCCTTGTGCACCAGGGTCACCGACTCGCGGCCGTTGTCGATCGCGTAGCGGATCGCAGCGCGCACCAGGCGGTGGGTGCCCTGCTCGCTGACGGGCTTGATGCCGAAGCCGGCGGTGTCGGGGAAGCGCACCTTCTTGAACCGCTCGGGGAAGTGCTCAGCCAGCAGCTTCTTGAAGCGCTCGCAGTCCTCGCTGCCGTGTTCGAACTCGATGCCGGCGTAGATGTCCTCGGTGTTTTCGCGGAAGACGACCATGTCCACCAGCTCGGGCTTGCACACGGGGCTGGGCACGCCCTTGAAGTAGCGCACCGGCCGCAGGCAGACGAACAGATCCAGTATCTGTCTCAGGGCCACGTTGAGCGAGCGGATGCCGCCGCCGACGGGCGTGGTCAGCGGGCCCTTGATGCCCACGCGGTAGGTCTTGAAGGCCTCGAGGGTGGCTTCGGGCAGCCACTGGCCGTTGTCATCGAAGGCCTTCTGCCCGGCGAGCACCTCCTGCCAGGCGATGCGGCGC